>WQXW01000007.1 GCA_009781575.1 Solirubrobacterales bacterium | reverse complement strand
CGCAGCGCCACGTCGGTGACCTCGCCGAGGTCGACCCCGTCGACGAAGATCATGCCCGACTGCTCGCGCGCGCCGAAGCGCGCGCCGCGCGCGTCGATCTCCAAGACCTGGCCGTTCTCGCCCTGGAAGATCGCCTCCGCCGGGACGCCCACCGCCTCGGCCAGCTGCGCGTGCACGCGCAGGCGCCGGAAGTCGCCGTGCGCGGGCATCACGTAGCGTGGTTTGGCGAGGTTGAGCATCAGCTTGACCTCCTCGGCGTAACCGTGTCCGGAGGCGTGCACCTGCGCGTGGCGCGGCGTGACCACGTCGCAGCCGATGTGGTACAGGCGGTCGATGGTCTCGTTCACCGCGCGCTCGTTGCCGGGCACCGGCGTGGCGGAGAACACCACGGTGTCGCCTTCGCGCAGCTGCACCTGCGGATGGTCGCGGTAGGCCATGCGCCGCAGCGCCGACAGCGGCTCGCCCTGGGAGCCGGTGGACACGATCACGAGGCGCTCGTCGGGAAAGTCCTCGATCTCGCGCGGCCCCACGACGATGCCCTCGGGCAGCTCGATGTGTCCGAGCGAGCGGCCGATCCCGACGTTCTTGCGCATCGAGCGCCCCACCAGCGCGATCTTGCGGTCCAACTGGGCGGCCGCGTCGACCACCTGCTGTACGCGGTGGATGTTGGAGGCGAAGCAGGTCACCACGATGCGGCCCTCACAGCGCGCGAAGGTGTCCTCGAGGTGGGGGCCGACCACCGACTCCGACGGCGAGAAGCCCTCGCGATCGACGTTGGTGGAGTCGCCGCACAGCAGCAGCACCCCCTCCCTGCCGAGCTCGGCCAAGCGCGAGACGTCCGCCGCGGGCCCGTCGACGGGCGTCTGGTCGAACTTGTAGTCGCCGGTGATCAGCACGGTGCCGAGCTCCGTTGTGATGGCAACCGCGCGCGAGTCGGGGATCGAATGTGTCATGTGCACGAGCTCCACCTGGAAGGGGCCGAGCTCGACCGCGTCGGCCACCCCCAGCTCGAAGAGCTCCACCTGCTCGAGCCGGTGCTCCTCGAGCTTGGAGCGCGCCATCGCGACCGTGAGCGCGCCGCCGTACACGCGCGGCGCGTGCTCGCCCAGCTCGCGCGCCACCCACGGCAGCGCGCCGAGATGGTCCTCGTGGCCGTGCGTGATCACGATCGCCTCGATGTCGCGCGCGCGCTCGCGCAGGTAGCTGAAATCGGGCAGCACCAGATCGATCCCCACCATCTCCGGCGTGGGAAAGCGCAGACCCACATCCACCACCACGATGTGACCGTCGCACTCGACGACGGTCATGTTCTTACCGATCTCCCCCAGCCCCCCCAGGGGCAGGACCCGCAGTCCGCTCACGCGCGCGCGGCCTGAGAGCGGTGCGCGCCTGGAAGCGCCTCGGCGGGGGCGGGCGCGCCCGGCGCCCCGAGCAGGCCGTGGCGCTCGAGCATCGCGCGCACCGCGGCCAGCTCCTGCGGGCTGGCCTGCACCAGCGGCAGGCGCAGGCCGCCCACGCGGTGGCCGAGCAGGTTGAGCGCCGCCTTCGTGCAGGTGGGGTTGGAGGTGAGGAACAGCGTCTCGTACACGTCGCGCAGCGAGGCGTCGATCTCCGCGCGGCGCTCGGGCTCGTCCACCATGCGGCGCATCTCGTCGCCCACGATGTGGCTCGCGACCAGCACCCCGCCGGCCCCACCCAGCTCGAGCACGCGTGCGAAGGTGGCGTCGTCGCCGGCGTACAGCGCGAGCCCGTCGATCAGCTGGAGCTCCGCGGCGTTGGCCTGCTTGACCCCATCGATGTGCTCGATCTGTGCCAGCTCGCCCAGCAGGTCGGGCGGCATGTTGGTGCCGGTGCGCGAGGGGATGTTGTACAACAGCACCGGCCTGTCGGTGGCCCTGGCCACCTCCGTGTAGTGACGCACGAGGCCGCGGCCGCTCGGGCGGTTGTAGTAGGGGGTCACGCTCAGCGTGGCGTCGACACCCAGCTCGGTGGCGCGCTCTGTCAGGTGCACCGCGTGACGCGTGTCGTTCGATCCGGTGCCGCCGACGACGCTCACACCGGGCGGGCGCTCCTGTACGGCCAGCTCGATCAGGCGCAGGTGCTCCTCGTCGTGGAGCGTGGCCGCCTCGCCGGTGGTGCCACACACCACGAACCCGTCGGAGCCGTGCGCGGCGAGGTGGTGGAGCAGCGCCACGAACGCCCCCTCGTCCACGCGCAGCTCGCCGTCGAAGGGGGTCACGATCGCGGTGAGCATGCTGCCGAGGGCCGTCATCCCGGCAGTATCTCACGGCCGGCAGCGATTGTTACTCGCCGAACAGCAGGTGCTCGAGCCCCACCGTGGGCGAGCGCTCGAGCGATCCCACCCGGCGCACGGCGAGCAGCACCCCCGGCATGAACGACTCGCGGCTGGTGGTGTCGTGGCGGATCGACAGCGTCTGACCCACGTCGCCGAGGATCACCTCCTGGTGGGCGACCAGGCCGGGCAGCCTCACCGAGTGGATCGGCGGCTCGCGCCCGCCGCTCGCCTGGGCCATCAGCGCCGCGGTGCGCGCGGCGGTCCCACTGGGCGCATCGACCTTCCCGTCGTGGTGCAGCTCGACGATCTCCGCCGCCGCCATGTGCGGCGCGGCCTGCGCGGCGAAGCGCATCATCAGCACCGCGCCGATCGCGAAGTTGGGCGCCACGAACACGTTGGCGCGCGCGCCGCCGCCGCCCGCGTGCTCCGGCGCGGCGCCCGCGTGGGCTCCCTCCAGCGACCGGTACTCCTCGCGCAGTCGTTGCACGTCAAAGCCGGTGGTGCCGATCACCACGTGCACGCCCGCGCGCACGCACGCGAGCGCGTTCTCCAGGGCGGTGTCGGGCCGGGTGAAATCGACCACCACCTCACAGCGCGCGCCGGCCAACAGCCGATCGAGCCCGGTGTCGAGCAGCGGATCGGCGCGTCCACAGAGCTCCAAGTCGGGCGCGCGCTCCACCGCGGAGCAGACCGCGCGCCCCATGCGCCCGGCCGCGCCGGCGACCCCGACGCGGATCACGGCCGCGCGCGGCCGCCGCCCGCGACGCGCACCGGCGGCGCGGTGGGCGCGATCTCCGCCGCCGGGGGGGCGACGGGCGCGATCCCGATCGGCTGGGGCTCGGGCAGCCCGAGCTCGTGCAGGGGCGCGAGCGCCTCGCGCAGGCGCGCCTCGCCGGGCCCGATCGCCGCCACCGACAGCCCCGCCGGGTCATACAGCGCGTGCGCCAGCTCGCGCAGGCCCTCCACCGAGACGGCGTCGAGCCGCGCGCACTGCTGCTCGATCGTGAGAATCGGCAGAGCGGCCGCCACCGCGTGCCCGAGCTCTCCCATGCGCGCGGTGGGCGAGCCCAGCGCGAGCGCCAACGCGCACTTGGTGCCCTCGCGCGAGCGCTCGAGCTCAGCGGCGCCGGCGGGGTCGGAGGGCAGCCGCTGCAGCTCGGCCGCCACCACCTCGAGCGCCTCGCGCAGGTTCTCGGGGCGGGTGCCGAGGTAGATGCCCACCTCGCCGGTGCGCGAATAGAGCGCTTCGAAGGAGTACACCGAGTAGGCCAGACCGCGCCGCTCGCGCACCTCCTGGAAGAGGCGCGAGGAGGCCATCGCGCCGAACACGTTGTCGAGCAGGCACAGCTCAAAACGCCGCTCGTCGTCGTGTGCGATGCCGGGAGCGCCTATGCAAACGTGGTACTGCTCGGTGTCCTTGGGCGTGAACAGCACCCGGGGGGTCGTGCGCGGGGGCGGCGGGCTCAGGGGCACCGCGCCGCCCTCTCCGGCACACGTGCGGGCGACCATCGCGGTGAGCGCGTCGTGATCGACCGCGCCCGCGGCGGCCACCACCACGTTGGCCGGCACGTAGTGCTGGGCGTGGTGGGCGTGCAGGTGATCCGCGTCGATCGCGCCCACCGAGGTGGCGTTGCCGATCACGGGGCGCCCCAGCGGGTGATCGCCGAAGATCGCCTCGCCCAGCGCGTCGAAGACGCGCTCCTGGGGATCGTCCTCATAGGAGGCGATCTCCTCCAGCACCACCTCGCGCTCGGCCTCCAGATCCTCCAGCAGCGGATGCCAGATCATCTGTGCCATCACGTCCAGGGCGCGCTCCAGGTGGCGCTCCAGCACGCGCGTCTGCAACGAGGTGGTCTCCCGGTCGGTGCCGGCGTCCAGCTCGGCGCCCATGCTGTCGAAGAGCTCGTCGACCTCGCGCGAGCGGTAGCGCTCGGTGCCGCGGAAGAGCATGTGCTCCAGCAGGTGGGAGAT
This sequence comes from Solirubrobacterales bacterium, assembly GCA_009781575.1. GTDB lineage: Bacteria > Actinomycetota > Thermoleophilia > Solirubrobacterales > Solirubrobacteraceae > Palsa-744. Next base: position 13,943 of record WQXW01000007.1, on the reverse strand, counting down.
CCCGCCCCGCTCGCGCGCCTCCAGCGCCGAGCCGGTGCCCACGAAGAAGCCGAGCGCGACCGAGCGGGCGTGCTCGAGGCGCTCGCTCACCACGCGCAGGCCGGAGGGGAGGGTGGTGATCCGGTGGGTCATGGGGCGGTGTGGGTTCCCGTTTCGCTTGCCGCTTTGATCGATTTGATCAGCCGCCACCGGTCGAGTGGATCAAACCGATCAAAGGCCGTGCCCGCTGGGCCCGCGGGAGGGGACGCAATGCGGCCTCGAACACACCTGTCGGAGGCGCCGTTGGGGGATTCAAAAAGAGGATTCGTTCCGCGCGGAACGAATCCCCAAAACAAAAAACGCAACGGACGCTGCTCACGACCGGCACCGCCGGAGCGGGTGTCGGCGCATTTTGCCCTTTGGGCCGGTGCAAGCTCCACTTCTCGATAGATGCGTGAACGTTCCGCTTGCACCGGCGATCATCAGCACGGCCGGCCGTCCGGGTCGGCCTCAATAGCGGTCGCGGTCGCGGTCGCGGCCCGCGCCGTGGCGCGGGCGGCCGGAGCCGCGATCGCTGCGACGGCCCTCGCCGCGGCCGTTGCGGCCGGAGCCCTCGCGCGGGCGCCCGCCACCACCACCGCCGCCGCCGCTCCCGACGCCGGCGAGCTCCTCGACCGACTTGCCCGCGACCTCGGGGTCGTCGGCCAGGCGCAGGCCGATGCGGCCGCGCTCGCGATCGACCTCGACCACGCGCACCGCGACCTCGTCGCCGCGGTTGAGCACGTCCTCGACGGTGTCCACGCGCGCGCCGGGCGAGACGTTGGAGATGTGCAACAGGCCGTCGGTGCCCTTGGTCAGCTCAATGAACGCGCCGAACGCGGTGGTCTTGACCACCTTGCCGGCGTATTCGTCGCCGACCTCGACCTCCTTCATCATCATGCGGATCCGCTCGAGCAGCTCCTCGGCGAGCGCGCCGTTGGCGGAGTAGATCAGCACCTGTCCGTCGTCGTTGACGTCGATCTCCGATTCGAACTCCTCGGAGAGGCCGCGGATCGTTTCACCGCCCTTGCCGATCAACAGCCCGATCTGGCTGGGATCGATCTGGATCGTCTGGATGCGCGGCGCATACTGGCTGAGCTCGCCGCGCGGCGAGCCGATCACCTCGGCCATCTTGGCGAGGATGGAGGTGCGCGCCTCCCGCGCCTGGCCCAGCGCGTCGCGCAGGATCTCGAAGGTGACGCCGCCGATCTTGATGTCCATCTGCAGCGCGGTGATGCCGCGCTCGGTGCCGGCGACCTTGAAGTCCATGTCGCCCAGGTGGTCCTCGACGCCCGCGATGTCGGTGAGCACTGTGTAGTCGTCGCCCTCCTTGATCAGCCCCATCGCGATGCCGGCGACCGGGCGGCGGATCGGCACGCCCGCGTCCATCAGCGCCAGCGAGGAGCCGCACACCGAGGCCATCGAGGAGGAGCCGTTGGACTCGAGGATGTCGGACACCACGCGGATCGTGTAGGGGAACTCCTCGATCGAGGGCACCATCGCCACCAGCGCGCGCTCGGCGAGCGCGCCGTGGCCGATGTCGCGCCGCTTGGGCCCGAGGCGCCCGGCCTCGCCCACCGAGAACGGCGGGAAGTTGTAGTGGTGGAAGTAGTACTTCTTGCCCTGCAGCCCCAGCGTGTCGAGGCGCATCTCCTCCTTGAGCGTGCCGAACGCGACCTCGCTGAGCGCCTGGGTCTGGCCGCGCGTGAAGAGCGCCGAGCCGTGCGTGCGGGGAGTGACGCCCACCTCGATCGAGATCGGGCGGATCTCGCTCTCGCCGCGCCCGTCGGGGCGCTTCTTGTGCACCGCGATGCGCTCGCGGATGATCGCCTTCTCCAGCGAGTCGAAGGCCAGCTGCGCCGCGCCGCGGCGCGCCCGCGCGCGCTCCTGCTCCTCATCGCCCGCGCCCTCCGCGGCGGGCGGCGCGTGCTGGGCGAGCACCGCCTCCTCGACGGCGTGGGTCGCGTCCTGGCGCGCGAGCTTGTCCTCCACCTGGGTGGCCTCATCGAGCGCCGCGCCGTGCGAGGCGCGCACCTCCTGGAGAATCGCCTGATCGACCACCGGCGCCTCCACCGGCGTCTTGGGCTTGCCCACGCGCTCGGCCAGCTCGCGCTGCAGCGCGCACAGCTTGCGGATCTCCGAGTGGGCGATGTCCAGCGCGTCGAGGATCTCCGCCTCGGAGATCTCGTTGGCGCCGGCCTCCACCATCAGGATCGCCTCCTCGGTGCCGGCCACCACCAGGTCCAGCTCGGAGCTCGGCGGCGCGCCCGCCTCGGAGCTGATGTCGTGCTCGTCGGGGTTGACCACGAAGTTGCCGTCGACCTTGCCGATGCGCACCGCGCCCACCGGCCCGGCGAACGGCACGTTGGAGATCATGAGCGCCGCGGAGGCGCCGTTCATGGCCAGGATGTCGTAGGGATGCTCGTGATCGACGGAGATCGGGATCGCGACCAGCTGCGTGTCGAAGCTCCACCCCTTGGAGAAGAGCGGCCGCAGCGGCCGGTCGATCATGCGCGCGGTCAGCGTGGCCTTCTCGCCGGAGCGCCCCTCGCGCTTGAAGAAGGAGCCGGGGATCTTGCCGGCCGAGTACATGCGCTCCTCGACGTCCACCGTGAGCGGCAGGAAGTCGACATCTCGCTGTGCCCCCGCGGTGGCGGTGGCCAGCACCATCGTGTCGCCCTGACGGACGACCACCGCGCCGGAGGCCTGGCGGGCCATCCTGCCGGTCTCAAAGGAAATCTCATCACCGGCAATCTCTACGGAGACCCGCGTAACGGCGTCACTGCTCATATTTTCTACCTTCCCTCTCCGCCCTTCGGTCGGCGGAGTCTCTTCAGTTCATATTCCGTTCCGAATGCGAGCCAGCTTAGCGGACGCCCCGAGCGTGCAGGGCAGCGGCGCTCTCCTCCAGCGTGACGTGGGCCCCGCGGCTTCGAACACACCTGTCTGAGGAGCCGTCGGGGGATTCAAAAAAAGGATTCGTTCCGCGCGGAACCAATCCTCAAAACAAAAAACCCAACGGCCGCTGCTGCTGCTCGACCGGCGGCCGCGCCGCCGGAGCGGGCGCCCGCGCGGAGCTCGAGCCGCGGGCGCGTGCGCTCACTTGCGCAGGCCGAGCTCCTTGATCAGCGCGCGGTAGCCCTCGAGGTCGGTGCGCTGCAGGTAGGTCAAAAAGCGCCGGCGCTGCCCGACCAACATGAGCAGGCCGCGGCGCGAGTGGTGGTCCTTGCGCTGCTCGCGCAGGTGCTGGGTCAGGTGGTTGATGCGCTCGGTGAGCAGCGCGATCTGCACCTTGGTGTTGCCGGTGTCGCGCTCGCTGGAGCCGAACTTCGCCGTGATCTCGCGCTTGCGCTCGCTGGTCGGGGTCATGGGCGGTCCGACACCGTAGCAGACGCCTCGCCACCCCCAGCGGCACTCTGTGCGCCGCGCTCGGCGCGCCCCTCCGCACCCCGCTCGGCGCGCCCCTCCGCACCCCGCTCGGCGCCGCGCCCCGCGCCTGCGATCTCGCGCGTGAGCGCCACGTCGCGCGCCATCTGCGCCACCAGGGCCTGCGCGCTGTCGAAGCGCCGCTCGCCGCGCACGCGCTGCAGGAAATCGAGGCTGAGGCGGTGGCCGTAGAGGTCGTCGTCGAAGTCCAGGATGTGGGCCTCGATCAGCTCGCCGCGGCCGGTGTCGAAGGTGGGTCGCACGCCGATGCTCACCGCTGCGGGGCGGCCGTCGGCGAGGCAGGCGTACACGCCGTGACCGGGGGTCACGTGGGACTCGGAGGGGATCAGGTTGGCGGTGGGGAAGCCGAGAGTGCGGCCGCGCTCATCGCCATGCACCACCTCGCCGCGCAGCTGGAAGGGGCGGCCGAGGAAGCGTGTGGCGTACTCCACCTCGCCCGCCACCACCAGCCCGCGGATGTGGCTGGAGGAGACGATCTCGCCATCTATTTCCAGCAGCGGCGCGACCACGGTGGAGAAGCGGGGCTCCTGCGCGAGCAGCTGGGGGTCGCCCTTGGCGCGATTGCCGAAGCGGAAGTTCTCGCCGACCGACACCTCGAGCGCGCCGAGCGCGCCGATCAGCACATCGTCGATGAACTCGCGCGCGCTGCGCGCGGCGAAGGCGGTGTCGAACGGGATCACGATCATCTCCTCCACACCGAGCGCCCCGATCTGCTCGGCCTTCTGCTCGGCGTCGGTGAGCAGGCGGGGCGCGTGCTCCGGCTTGACCACCGACACCGGGTGGGGCTCGAAGGTGAGCACGCTGTCGGCGCCGCCGATCACGCGGCGGTGTCCCAGGTGCACGCCGTCGAAGGTGCCAACCGCGACCCTGCGCGCCCGGCGCCGCACATCGGGCAGGCGCGTGATCCTCATGAGCGGAAAGCGTAGCCGGGACCGGCCCCGACCCCGGCCCTCGCGCGCGCCTCCTCGACGCTCATGAGCGCCGCCGTGAGCGCCGGCTCCGGCCAGCGCTCACCGCGGCGGGGCGGCGCGATCGCGCCGGCCACCTCAAACGGCCCGATCGCGGTGCGCCGCAGCTCCTCGCAGTAGGCGTCGTGCAGCTCGGCAATCAGCGCGCGCACGTAGGTGCCCGCGGAGCACTCGATCGTGAAGCCCGCGCGGGCCAGCTCCCCGGGCTGCGTGGCCCCCTCGCGCCAGCGCTGCTCGAAGCGATGCACCGTCACCACCCGCTCCGGCATCTCGAAGCGCTCACCCCTCCTCGCGCGCCGGTAGGCGCGCTCACCGCCCACCCTCACCGCCGAGTAGATCGGCGGGCGCTGGTGGATCTCGCCCGTGGGCAGCCGCGGCTGCTGTGGCGGCACGCGCCCGGTGAGCTCGATCTCGCCCTCGGGATCGCCGGTGCTCGAGCGCGCGCCCAGCCGCGCGACCACCTCGTAGCGCTTGGGGAGCTGCATCAGGGTGCGCTGGCAGCGGGTGGCCGCACCCACCAGCACGAGCAACAGGCCGGTGGCGAAGGGGTCCAGCGTGCCGGCGTGACCGGTGCGCGGCCCCCCCAGCGCCCGGCGCACCGCCGCGACCACGTCGTGGGAGCTCCAGCCGGCCGGCTTGTCGACCGCCAGCACCCCGTCGATGCCCGTGCGCCGCGCTCTCATGCTCGCCGCCTACGCCGGCCGTGGCCGCGCCTGCCGTCGCCCCGGGCCTCGCGCCTCGGACCCCGGGCCTCAGGCCGGCGCGGGGGCGCGCGGGCCCTCACGCGATGGGTGCAGCTGGGCGGCGATCTCCAGGCGCAGGAAGGCGATCAGCTCCTCGCTGGACAGCGATGTGGAGAAGCCGGCCGCGCGCCGATGGCCGCCGCCGCCCTGGGCGCGCGCGATCGCCGACACGTCCACGTCGCCGTCGGTCGCGCGCAGCGACACCTTGTGGCGGCCGCGCTCGGAGCCGGAGAGCAGCTCGCGCACGAGCGCCGCCACCTTGGTGCCCTGCACGGCGCGCAGGTGGTCGATCACGCCCTCGGAGTAGCTCTCCTCGGCGCCCACGCTGCGGAAGTCCTCCGCGCTGAGCGCGGCCAGCGTGAGCTCGCCCTCGTCGAAGCGGCGCATGCGCTCGAGCGCCAGGCCCAGCAGCGTCAGCTTCGCCGGCGGCATGTCCTCGAAGAGGCGGCGGTAGATGCCCTGCACGTCCACGCCCAGCTCGATCAGCTCGGCTGCCATCTCGTGCGCGCCGGGGCCGGTGTTCTCGTACATGAAGCGGCCGGTGTCGGTGATCAGCCCCACATACAGCGCCTCGATGATCTGCGGGGTGGGCGTGATCTCGAGCGCCTTCATCAGGTCCCACACGATCTCGGCGGTGCAGGAGGCGCTGGCCACCACGTGGTTGACCGTGCCAAAGCGCGTGTTGTCGTGGTGGTGATCGATGTTGAGCAGGTGCGCGCTCTCCTGGAGCAGGCGCGCCGGCACGCGGTCCACGTTGCCGCAGTCCAGGAAGATCGCGGTGCGCTGCGCCACATCCTCGGGCGGCTCCTCGATCAGATCGTCCAGCACGAAGAAGCGGTATTCGTAGGGCAGCGGCAGATCGTCGCTCGAGAGCAGCATCTCCGCGTCCTTGCCCAGCGCGCGCAGCAGCCCGTGCATCGCCACGATCGAGCCCAGCGCGTCGCCGTCGGGGTTTTCGTGGGTGACCAGCACGAAGCGCGAGTCGCCCTCGATGCGCTCCAGCGCCTGCCGGCGGCCGGCGGCCGTGTCCTCTCCAATCGCCACGCTCAATCGATCTGCCCCTTTTGCGCGCGCCCCCCCGGCGGCTCGCCGGAGCCGGGGTGCTCCTCACCGTCGCCGGCGCGCGCGCCGCTCTGCGCCTGCTCGATCAACTCCTCGATCCGCATCGCGCGGTCGGTGGTCTCGTCGTAGCGGAACACTAGCGTTGGCGTGTGCTTGAGGCGCAGCTCCGTGGCCAGGCGGCTCTGCAGGTGGCCGTGCGCGTTCTCCAGGCCCGCGAGCGTGGCGGCGCGCGTGGCCTCCTCGCCCAGCACGCTCACATACACCCGCGCGTGCCGGAGGTCGGGGCTCGTCCTGACGTCGGTGACGGTCACAAATCCCACCCTCGGATCCTGGAGCTCGCCGACCGCGTCCCCCAGCACCTGGCGGATCGCCTCATCGACGCGGCGTAAGCGATTGGAGCCCATCCTACCCTCCAGCCAGGCGCCGGATCAATCGCGCGCACGCTCAGGAGAGCTCTCGCTGCACCTGGCGAGTCTCGTAGGTCTCGAGCAGATCGCCCTCGCGCAGATCCTGGAAGTTGGCCAGCACGATGCCGCACTCATAGCCGGCGGAGACCTCGCGCACGTCCTCGTTGAAGCGCCGCAGGCTGGCGATCGTGGTGTCGTAGATCACCGTGCCCTCGCGCACCACGCGCACGCGCGCGCCGCGCGCGACCTTGCCTTCGGTCACGTATGAGCCGGCGATCACGCCGATGCGCGAGGCGCGGAAAAGCTGGCGCACCTCCGCCTGGCCCAGCGAGGTCTCGACCTCGGCCGGCTCCAGCATTCCCTGCATCGCCGCGCGCAGCTCGTCCATCGCGCGGTAGATCACCGAGTAGGAGCGGATCTCCACGCCCTCGCGCTCGGCCAGCCGGCGCGCGTCGCCCACGGGGCGCACGTTGAACGCGATGATCACCCCGTTGGAGGCCGCGGCGAGCATCACGTCGGACTCGTTGATCCCCCCCACGCCGCGGTGCACGAGGTTGACCTTCACCTCATCCTGGGGCAGCTTGGCGATCTCGTCCTCGATCGCCTCCAGCGAGCCGGCCACGTCGGCCTTCACCACGAGCCCCAGCTCCTTGACCGCGCCCTCCTGCGCGAGCTTGAACACATCCTCCAGGGAGATCTTGCGCCCGGAGCGGCGCGCCAGCGCCTCGGTCTTCAGGCGGTTGGCGCGTTCGCCGGCCAGCTGGCGCGCGCGCCGCTCGTTCTCGACCACGCGCACGCGCTCGCCCGCCTCCGGCACGCCGTCGAAGCCCAGCACCTCCACCGGGTCGCCGGGGCTGGCGCTCTTGGAGCGCGCGCCGGTGAAGTCGTGCATCGCGCGCACCCTGCCGAAGTGCGCGCCGGCGATCAGCGCGTCGCCCACCCGCAGCGTGCCGCGCTGGATGAGAATCGTCACAACCGGCCCGCGGCCGGGATCGAGCTTGGACTCGATCACCGTGCCCGACGCCTCCGCGTCGCGGTTGGCCCGCAGCTCCTCGAGGTCGGTCACCACCTGGATCGTGTCCAGCAGCTCATCGAGCCCCTGGCGCGTCTTGGCCGACACGTCCACGAACTCGGTGTCGCCGCCCCACGCCGCCGGCTGCAGGCCGCGCTGGGTCAGTTCGGTGCGCACGCGCTCCAGCTGCGCGCCCTCCTTGTCGATCTTGTTGACCGCCACCACCATCGGCACCTCGGCGGCCTTGGCGTGGTCGATCGCCTCCTCCGTCTGCGGCTTGACCCCGTCGTCTGCCGCCACCACGATCACCGCCAGGTCGGTCACGCGCGCGCCGCGCGCGCGCATCGCGGTGAACGCCTGGTGGCCCGGGGTGTCGAGAAAGGTGATCTCCCTGCCGGAGTGCTGCACCTGGTAGGCGCCGATGTGCTGGGTGATGCCGCCCGCCTCGCCCGCCGCCACCTGGGTCCTGCGGATCGCGTCCAGCAGCGAGGTCTTGCCGTGGTCCACGTGGCCCATGATCGTGACCACCGGCGGCCGCGCCACGAGCTCGTCGTCGGGGTCCTCGAACGCCGGCTCCAGCTCGACGTCGTCCGCGGCGTGCACGATCTCGATGCGCTTGTCCAACTCGTCCGCCAGCACCTGGATCGCGTCGTCGGAGAGCGTCTGTGTGAGCGTGGCCATCTCGCCCAGCATCATCAGCCGCTTGATCACCTCCGGCACCGGCACGCCGAGGTACTCGGCCACGTCCTTGACCGTCGAGCCGGAGTTGACCCGGATCAGGTCGGTCGCCTCGATCGCCGCGGTGTCCAGCGGCGCGATCGTCTCGTCGTAGGTGCCCCGCCTCCGTCGCGAGCGCCGCGGCGGGCGCCGCTGCGGCATGGTCGGCGCCCCCGCGCCCCCCTGTTGGCGGCGCGAGGCCTGCGAGTCGATCACCACCCGCCTCCGTCCGCCGGGGCCGACGCCGCCCGGCGCGCGCTCGCCGGTGCGCGAGTCGCGCGTGGGGCGCACGCGCTCGCCGGAGCCCGGCCGCTGTGCCGGCGCCTCGCCGCCGCCCGGCGCGCGCGGCGGCGCCGAGGCCCCGCCCGCGGCCGACGTGGGCGCGCCCGAGGCCGACGGCGTGCCGGTGTGTGGCGCCGCCGCTGCGACGCGGCCGGCGTTCGGCGCCGCCGCTGCCGGCTGCGGGCGGGCGCCGTCGCTCGCGCCGGCGGCCCGGCCGGCGCCCGCGGGCCCCGAGGGGCGCGCCGCGGGCGCTGGAGGCGCCGAGCTGGGCGCGGCCGGCGCGCGCGAGGACCCGGGCCCGGGCCCGGTCGCGGCCGCCGCGCGGACGCCCGATCGCGAGGCGCCGTTGCGCTCCAGCACGCGCAGCGCGGCGCCCTCGTCAACCGAGGATGCCGCCGCCTTGGCGTCGACCCCCGCCGCCTGCAGCCGCTCCAGCAGCTCCCTGCTGGAGACTCCCTGCTCCTTGGCTATTTCGTGCACGCGCTTACGGGCCATCAGCGCTCCGATTCTACGAGGTCTGCGGGGTCGAATTGGACCGGCGCGCGCAGCGTGCGCGCGATCGCGCCGCGCCGCGCGGCGAGCTCCGCGCAGCGTGGCGCGGGCTCCTGCGCGCCGTGCGCCGGGCCGGGCGCCGCGCAGAGGTAGGCGCCCCTGCCGGGCATCACCCCGGCGCGGTCGAGCACGAGCCGGGGCGGGCGGCCGCGCTCGCGCGTGAGGGCGAGGCGCACCAGCTCGGCCTTGGGGGCCGCGCGCCCGCAGCCGGCGCAGCGGCGCCTGGGCACGTGGGGCGCTATGAGGCCTGCTCCTCGGCGGCCTCCTCGGCCATCTCCGCCACGGGCTGCGCGGCGGCCGCGGTGGCGGAATCGCCGTCCGCGGCGGGGTCGTCGTCGGGCGCGGCGGCGCTCGCCGCCGGCGCGCCGGCCGCCGGGGCGCCCGCCGGCGCCTCCGCGGCGGCGCCGTCGGAGAGCGCGGTGACGTGGTCGCTCGAGATCTCGGCCAGCGCCTGGTGGGCCTCCAGGCCGCAGTAGCGCGAGCCGGGCAGGGAGGCGTTGGGGCAGCGGCGGCCGTTGGAGAGGATCGCGGCGCAGCGGCCGGAGACCTCCTCCTCCTCGTAGCCGTGCTCGGCCTCCTCGGCGGCGAACTCGGTCTCCGAGCGGATGTCGACGCGCCAGCCGGTGAGGCGCGCGGCGAGCCGCGCGTTCTGCCCTTCCCGCCCGATCGCCAGCGAGAGCTGGTCGTCGGGCACGATCACGGTGGCCTGGCGCGCGTCGTCGTCGACCAGCACCTCGCGCACGCGCGCGGGCGAGAGCGCCTTGGCCACGAAGCGCGCGGGCTCCTCGTTGAAGGGGATGATGTCGATCTTCTCGCCGCGCAGCTCCGATACGACCATGCGCACGCGCGAGCCGCGCGGGCCCACGCAGGCGCCCACCGGATCCACGCCGTCGGCGTGCGAGACCACCGCGATCTTGGAGCGGTACCCGGGCTCGCGCGCGACGTTGGCGATCTCGACCAGACCGTCGGCGATCTCGGGCACCTCAAGCTCGAAGAGCTTCTTGATCAGCTCCGGATCGCGCCGGGAGACGATGATCGAGGGACCCTTGGTGGAGGGCGAGACCTCCTTGATCACCGCCTTGATCCGTTGGGAGTGGTCATAGCGCTCGCCCTCGACCTGCTCGGACTTGGGCAGCAGCGCCTCGACGCGCTCGCGCAGCTGCACGAGCGTGTAGCGCGAGTCGGACTGCTGCACGATGCCGGTGATCAGCTCGCCCACGCGGTCGCGGTACTCCTCGTACATCATGTCGCGCTCGGCCTCGCGGATGCGCTGCAGGATCACCTGCTTGGCGGTCTGCGCGGCGATGCGCCCGAAGTCGTCGGGGGTGACGTCCTGTTCGTCGATCTGGTCGCGGTACTCGGCGAACTTGCGGGGGTTGATTTCCGGTTCCTCCGGTTCGCGCAGCTCCCCGGTCTCGGGGTCGATCGTGGTTTCCTCGTCGATCGTCTCCACCATCAGGTGCGCCTCGAGCCGTTCGGGCACGATCAGTTCGATCACGCGGAAGTCGGCGGTCTCGCGGTCGATTTCCACGCGCGCGTACTTGGCGGAGCCGGGCTGCTTCTTGTAAGCGGACAGCAGCGCGTCCTCCAGCGCGATCATGAGCTTCTCCGAGTCGATGCCCTTCTCGCGTGCCAGCGCCTGCATGGCGTCGAGGATTTCGCGCGACATCAGCGATCACCGAGCAGGTTCGAGCGGCGGATCTCCGAGTAGGGGATCGCGATCACGCCCCCGTCGGCGGCGAGCGTGATCTCACTCTCCGTGGCACCCACCAGCTCGCCGGTGAAGCTGCGCCGCTCACACGGCGCTCCGCCGGCCGCGGCCCCGGAGCCGGCCCCGGAGCCGGTGAGCCGCCGGGGCGCGCGCGTGCGCACGCGCGCGCGGCGCCCCACGAAGCGGCGGAAGTGGGCGGGCTTGGTCAGCGGGCGCTCGCTCCCCGGCGAGGACACCTCCAGCGCGTAGCGCTCGCGCTCCTCGCCGAGCAGCGCCGAGACCCGCTCGCACAGCGCCAGGGTGACGCCGTCGGGATGATCGATGAACACGCGCAGGGTGGAGTGGGCGGGTCCGTTCACGACCTCGGCCAGCAGCACCTCGACCTCGGGCTCGCCCTGTGCGAGACGCGCTTCGATCGACCTCTGCAACGCTGTCATCGATTTTTCCCTCCTGACGCAAAAAAAGCGGGCGAGCGCCCACTTTCGGTACGAAATCCGGCCCGGCGCCGGTACGAAAGCTGTGCCCCGAGAATAGCACCGCCCGCCGGTCCGCTCAGCGAGACGCCGGGGCCGGCGCGGGCGCCTGCAAGCGAGCTCAGCGGTGGCCCGCGGCGCGCCGCGCGCGATCGCGATACACGCGATAGTCCTCCCGTTCGGGGCGCAGCGAGCAGGCCAGCGCCAGCGGCTGGCACGCCTCGCGGTGGCGGCCCAGCTGCTGCCACGCGCGCCCGAGACAGAAGAGCGCATAATCGTTGGTGGGCGCCGCCGAGGCGACCGCCTGGAACTCCGCGGCGGCGTGCTCGTAGCGCTGGGCGTGAAAGAGCGCGCGCCCGAGCGTCTCCCGGATCGAGGTCTTGCCCGGCTCCAGATCGCGCGCGCGGCTGAGCGGCACGATCGCCGCCTGATAGTCGCCGTGGCCCAGCAGATCGCAGCCGCGGCGGTAGAGCTCATACACGCTCTCCATGCCGGCTCTCAACTGTAGAGGGCGCTCGTGCGGAGGGCGCTCGTGCGGAGGGCGCCCGTGCGCGGCCGCTCAGGCGCCCTCGGCGCGCAGCGCCGCCACCACATCGAGGATCGCCTCGGCCACCGCGGCCTTGGCGGCGCGCGGCACGTGGCGCTCCTGTGCGGAGGTGAGCACCGTCACCTCGTTGTCCTGCGCGTCGAAGCCGATGTCGGATCGTGAGATGTCGTTGACCACGAGCGCGTCGAGCTCCTTCAGGGCGAGCTTCTCGCGGGCGAGCGCGACCGCGTCGGGCCCGTGCTCGGCGGCGAAGCCGACGAGCGTCTGCCCCGGGCGGCGCCGGGCGGCGAGTCCGCTCAGCACGTCGGGGGTGGCCTCCAGCTCGAGCTCGACACGCTCGCGACCGGCCTTCTTGAGCTTGCCGGCGGCCGGCGCGGCGGGCCGGTAGTCGGCCACCGCGGCGCTCATCAGCAGCAACTCGCAGCGCTCGAACTCCTCCTCGCAGACGCGCTGCAGCTCGGCCGTGGTGGTGACGTCGCGGCGTGCCACGCCGTCGGGCGAGGCGAGGGAGACGTTGGCGGCCACCAGCACCACCTGCGCGCCGCGCCGATGCGCCGCGCGCGCCAGCTCGAGGCCCATGCGCCCGGAGGAGCGGTTGCCGAGGTAGCGCACGCTGTCGATCGGCTCGCGCGTGCCCCCTGCGGTGACGAGCACATGGAGCCCCCGCCACTCGCGGGCGCCCGCGCCCAGCAGCGCCTCGCAGCGCTCGAGCAGCGCGGCGGGCTCGGCCAGGCGGCCGATGCCCTCCTCCCCCACCGACGCCAGCCGCCCCGCGCCGGGCTCGGCGAGCTCGACGCCGCGCGCGCGCAGCAGCTCGAGGTTGGCGCGCGTGGCCGGGTGCTCGTACATGCGGTTGTTCATCGCCGGCGCCACGAGCAGCGGACAGCGCGCGGCCAGCGCCGCGCTGCTCAGCAGGTTGTCGGCGTGGCCGTGGGCGAGCTTGGCCAGCGTGTTGGCGGTGGCCGGCGCCACGAGCAAGAGCTCCGCTTTCGCGACGAGCTCGAGGTGGCTGATCGGCGTATGCGCGGGCGGCGGCTCCCCGGGAAACGCGCCGCGCAGCGGGTCGCGCTCGAACTCGGAGATCAGCGCGGGCGCGCCGCTGAGCGCCTCGAAGGAGGCGCGCCCCACGAACCGCTCGGCGGCCGGCGTGAGGATCACGCGCACCAAGTGGCCGGCGCCGGTGGCCAGGCGGATGAACTCGAGCGCCTTGTAGGCGGCCACCCCGCCGCTCACGCCGAGCAGGATCCTGGACATGAGTGGCTTCTACCGCCGACACGCCGCCACGGCAAGCCCCGGTGCGCGCCTTGCGCGAGCGGCGCCGGCCTCCCGCCTCCCGGGCGCTGCCACCCGAGCCGGTGGCGGGCCTCTGAGCACACCTGTCGCCGGCGCCGTTGGGGGATTCGAAAAGAGGATTCGTTCCGCGCGGAACGAATCCTCAAAACAAAACACGTAACGGCCGCTGCTCGACCGAGCCCGTAGCCCCCCCCGGGCCGCCGGCCCGTCAGCGGTAGTGGTACTTGATCTTGCCCGCGGCCACTTCCTCGAGCGCGATCGTGAGGTAGTTCTTGGAGCTGGTCTCGATCATGGGGGGCGGGAATTCGTCGAACGCGCCCTCGCCGAGGTTGTGGTAGTAGCTGTTGATCTGGCGCGCGCGCTTGGCGGCGACCAGCACGCTGGCGTAGTTGGAGTCGACGTGCTCCAGCAGGTTGTCGATACGGGGAGAGATCAAGTGAGCTTGCCTTTCATCGCTGCCCGTGAGTGTAGTGGCCTTGACGCTGCGCGTCGGACTCGGACTCGGGCTCGGACTCGGGCTCGCGCTCGACGAGCGCGACCAGCTGCGCGAGTGCCTGCTCGAGCTGGTCGTTGACGATCACGTGCGCGAACTCCGGCTGGGCGTGGAGCTCCTCGCGCGCCACCGCCAGGCGCCGCTCGACCTCCGCCGCGTCGTCGGTCCCCCGCCCGAGCAGCCGCGCGCGCAGCGCCTCGAACGAGGGCGGCGCGATG
>WQXW01000006.1 GCA_009781575.1 Solirubrobacterales bacterium | reverse complement strand
TTGGACCCGAACTCCTTCATCGAGATCGGCTCCTCGCGCTTGGCGTTGATCGCCATGCGCAGGAAGTTGGCCACCGACACGCCGGGGATCGACACCGGATACTGGAAGGCGAGGAAGAGGCCCGCGCGCGCGCGCTCGTGCGGCTCCGCCTCGGTGATGTCGGAGCCCTGGAACACGATCTGGCCCTCGGTGATCTCGTATCCGGGGTGGCCCAGCAGGGTGTTGGCCAGCGTCGACTTGCCCGATCCGTTGGGTCCCATCAGCGCGTGGATCTCGCCGCGGTCGACCGCGAGGTCCACGCCCCTGAGGATCTCGCGCTCCTCGATGCGCACGTGCAGGTTCGTTATCTGGAGGTCGGCCATGGTCTCCTTCGCCTCAGGCGGTCGGCAGCGGTTGGTTTGCGAGCGGTTGGGTGCTCGGCAGCGGTTGGGTGCTCGGCAGCGGTCGGGTGCTGGGCAGCGGTTGGGGGCTGGGCAGCGGTTGGGTGATCAGGTCCGCGAGCGTGGTCTCCATGAGCGTGCCCACGATCGATGAGCGCACGCGCGTCCACAGCAGCTTGGTGGGGCACACGTGGAGGGGATCGGACTCGCGCAGGCACACGATCGTGCCGTCGGGACCCTGCGAGATGCACTCGATCGGCGCGATCGAGCCTTCCAGCGCCTCGATCACCTCCGCCATCGTGATCTCCTCGGGCGCGCGCGCCAGCATGTAGCCCCCGCGCGAGCCGCGGCGGCTGTCCAACAGTCCGGCCCGCCGCAGGCGCGCGACCACGTGCTCCAGGTACGCCAGCGGCATGCCGTCGTGCTCGGCGATCTCCGCCAGCGGCACCACCGCGTCGCAGTCGCCGCTCTCGCACGCGCGCCGCGCCAACTCGACCATGACACGCACGCCGTACTCCGCCTTGGTCGAGAACATCATCGCGTGGCCGTCATTCCAAATCCCTACCCGCGGGCTAGGGTATCAACAAGCCGCCGAGTTGCCGGGGGGCGGAGCCGCCGGGTTGCTTTTGCGGGGTCCGGCGCGCCGGTCGAACACACCTGTCTGAGGCGCCGTTGGGAGGTTTGTTTTTTGGATTGGTTCCGCGCGGAACGAATCCAAAAAACAAAAAACGACACGGCCGCTGCTCGGAGGCTCGACCGGCATCGCCGGCGGATCCCCGCGGCGGCGCGCCCCGCGTGAGTGGCTACACTGGCTAACACCATGAATTCCGACCGCCGTTTTGGAGTTTTGCGATGAGCCGTTCCTCCGCCTCCGCCTCCGGCGCCGAGCTGTTGCGCCGTGTCAAGGAGCAGATCGAGGAGATCGACCCCGGCGAGGTGCACGAGCTGCTGCAGGAGGGGGTCGTGATCGTGGACGTGCGCGAGAGCGAGGAGTTCGCCGCCGGGCGGCTGCCCGGCGCCAAGCATGTGCCGCGCGCCTATTTGGAGTCGCGCATCGAGGGCGCGGTGCCCGACCGCTCCACGCACGTGATCCTCTACTGCGCCACCGGCATGCGCTCCGCCTACGCCGCGCACACGCTCGCGCGGGAGCTGGGCTACGAGCACGTGCAGTCGATGGCCGGGGGGATCACGCTCTGGAAGGACCGCGGCTATGAGGTGGAGGTGCCCCACACGCTCACGCCCGAGCAGCGCGAGCGCTACTCGCGCCATCTGCTGATCCCCGAGATCGGCGTCGAGGGGCAGCAGCGGCTGCTCGACGCCAAGGTGCTGCTGCTGGGGGCGGGCGGCCTGGGCTCGCCCACCGCGCTCTATCTGGCCGCCGCCGGCGTGGGCACGCTGGGGATCGTGGACGACGACAACGTCGACCTCTCCAACCTCCAGCGCCAGGTGATCCACACCAGCGCGCGTGTCGGCACGCCCAAGGTCGACTCCGCGGAGGAGGCGATCCGGGAGCTCAACCCCGATGTGCGGGTGGTCAAGTACCCGTTGCGCCTCGACCCCTCCAACGTGATGGAGGTCATCGACGGCTGGGACGTGGTGGTCGACGGTGTCGACAACTTCCCCACCAGGTATCTGCTCAACGACGCCTCCGTGCGCCTGCGCATCCCCGTGGTGTCGGCCTCGATCCTGGGCTTCGACGGGCAGCTGTCGGTGTTCAAGCCCTACGAGGGACCCTGCTATCGCTGCCTCTTCCGCGAGCCGCCCCCGGCGGAGCTCGCGCCCTCCTGCGGCGCCAACGGCGTGCTGGGCGTGCTGCCCGGCACGATGGGCCTGCTGGAGGCCACCGAGGTGGTCAAGCTGATCGTGGGGATCGGCGAGCCCGCGATCGGGCGGCTTCTGCTGTACGACGCGCTCGCCGCCACGCTCACCGAGGTCAAGGTGCGCCGCGATCCCGAGTGCCCGATCTGCTCGCGCGATCCCCACGAGATCACCGACGAGGAGCTGGGCGTGTTCCCCGACTACGAGGCATTCTGCGCCGCCGCCGGATAGCCTGCCGCACTGATGGCGACCATCAAGATCCCACCGGTGCTGCGCGCCTCCGTGGGCGGCGAGAAGGAGCTCCACGCCGCCGGCGACAACGTGGGCGAGGTGCTGCGTGACCTCGTGGCCAACCACCCCGCCACCGAGGGCCAGCTCTTCTCGGGCGACGGCGAGCTGAACCGCTACGTCAACATCTACCTCAACGACGAGGACGTGCGCGTGCTCGACGGCCTCGGCACCGCCGTGGACGACGGCGACACGCTGGTCATCCTGCCCGCGATGGCCGGCGGTCGGTAGCCGCGCGCGCCGGGCCGCCATCGCCGCCGCCGTTGGCCGCCGCGGCCGCCGGCACGAAGCTCATCGCGCGCTCGGCTAGCGCGGTGATCGTGAGGCTGGGGTTCACGCCCACGTTGGCCGGGATCGCGGAGCCGTCGCACACCAGCAGGTTCTCGTAGTTGAACACGCGCTGGCGCGCGTCGATCACGCCCCGTTGCGGGTCGGCGGCGATCACCGCGCCGCCCAGGATGTGCGCGGTGGTGGGGATGTTGAAGAGCGCCTCGCTCAGCGAGCTCTGCGCCACGCCGCCGGTGCGGCGGGCCAGCCATTCGGCCGCGCGGTTGGCCACCGGGATGAAGGTGGGGTTGGGGCGCGCGGGATCCTGCTCGGTCTGCAGGCGCACCGTGCCGAACGGCCCGCGCCGGGGGCGCAGCGCGATCGCGTTGTCCAGCGTCTGCATCACCAGCACGATGATCGTGCGCCGCGACCAGTGGCGCGCGAACACCATCTTCGCCAGGCGCCGGGGGTGCAGGGCGATCTGGGCCAGCAGCTTCAGCGGGCGGGTCACGCGCGTGCCGTCGCCCACCAGCAGCGTGTACAGCCGCCGCATCGAGTCGCCGTCGTTGCCGTAGGTCACGGTCTCGATGTGGGTGTGGGGATCGGGGTAGATGCTCGAGGTGATCGCCACGCGCCGGATAAGGTCCTCGGGATAGTCCTCCGGCACGGTCACCGCGAGGATCGCCTCGCTGTTGGTGCGCACCAGCTCGCCCAGGCGGTGGGAGATGCGCGGCAGCGAGCCGTGCAGGCGGCAGCGCTGCAGGAGTTTGTTGGTGCCCAGCGGTCCCGCCGCCACCACCACGCCCCGCGCGCGCTGCACACGCCGTTCGCGGCGCAGCCACGCGCCGGAGCGCACGCTCTCCACCTCGTACCCCTCGCTGCCGTCGCCCGCGCCGATCGGGCGGATGTCGATCACCGTGCGCTCCGGCATCACGCGCGCGCCGCGCCGCTCGGCGAGGTACAGGTAGTTCTTCACCAGCGTGTTCTTGGCCCCGTGCGGGCAGCCCACCATGCACCGCCCACACAGGCGGCAGCCGGTGCGCGCGGGGCCCTCGCCGCCGAAGTAGGGGTCCTCCACGGTCCTGCCGGGCTCGCCGAAGTGGATCCCCACGGGGGTCTTTTTGTAGCTGTCGCCCACCCCCAGCTCCTCGCCCAGCTCGCGCAGGAGCTGATCGGCGGGATCGTCGTGGGGCTGTTGCACCACGCCCAGCATGCGCTGCGCCTCCTCGTAGTGCGGCGCCAGCGCCGACTCCCACTGCTCGAGCTCCGCCCACTGGCGGTCCTCGAAGAACGCGCGCGGCGGCACGTACAGCGTGTTGGCGTAGCCGAGGCTGCCGCCGCCCACGCCGCACCCCGACACGACGGCCACATCCTTGAAGTTGCTCAACCGGAAGATGCCCTTCATGCCCAGGCGGGGATTCCAGAAGTAGCGGCGCAGGTCGCCGGTGTTGCGCGCGAACTCGTGGTCCGCAAAGCGCCGCCCGCACTCGAGCACGCCCACCGAGTGGCCCTTCTCGGCCAATCGCAGCGCGGAGACGCTGCCTCCGAAGCCGGAGCCGATCACGAGCCAGTCGAAGTCGTAGTGCGGTGCGCCACCCATGGTCATCTCCCCCGGCGCGCGCATGTTATCGACGCCCGCGCGCGCGGGCGCGCGGGCTATATTTCGTGAAGTAATGGCGCTCGAGCCCCTGCGCAACAGGCCGTGCGGCGGTCGCTACGGCGACATCGTCCAGGCGATCGGCAACACGCCGCTGATCGAGCTCTCACGCCTCTCGCCCAAGCCCGGCGTGCGCGTGTGGGCCAAGCTCGAGTCGCACAACCCCACCGGCTCGGTCAAGGACCGCGTGGCGCGCGCGCTGATCGACGACGCCGAGGAGAAGGGCGCGCTCGAGCCCGGCCTCACGATCCTCGAGCCCACCTCCGGCAACACCGGCATCTCGCTGGCGATGATCTGCTCGCGCAAGGGCTACCCGCTGAAGGTGGTGATGCCCGAGAACGTCACGCGCGAGCGCACGCAGCTGCTCGAGATGTACGGCGCGCAGATCGTCTACTCGGAGGGCTCCAAGGGCTCCAACGGCGCGGTCGAGCTGGCGCTCGAGATGAGCGAACGCGACCCCTCCTACTACATGCCCTACCAGTACGGCAACGTGGCCAACCCCAACGCGCACTACCACGGCACCGCGCTGGAGATCCTGGAGGAGCTCGACGAGGTGTCCGCGTTCGTGGCCGGCCTCGGCACCGGCGGCACACTGATGGGCAACGGCCGCCGCCTGAAGGAGGCGTTCGGCGACGCGGTCAAGATCGTGGCCGCCGAGCCGATGCAGGGCGAGCCGGTGCAGGGGCTGCGCTCGCTGGACGACGGCTTCATCCCGCCGATCATCGACATCTCGCTGCTGGACCGCAAGATCTTCGTCACCAACCGCGACGCGATCGTGTGGACGCGCAAGCTGCTCGACGAGGAGGGGCTCTTCGCCGGTGTCTCCTCCGGCGCGATCGCGCGCGTGGCGGTGCGCATCGCGGGCGAGCTCGACGAGGGCAACGTGGTGTTCATCGTGGCCGACGACGGCTGGAAGTACCTCTCCAGCGGCATCTACACCCGTCCGCTCCAGGAGATCGAGAACCTCGACTCCACCGTGTGGTGGTAGCGCCCCGCGCGCGCTCGGCTCACCCATGCTGATCGCGCCGGACCTGCTCCAGCAGCTGATCGCGCACGCGCTCCAGGAGGCCCCCAACGAGTGCTGCGGGGTGATCGCCTCGGAGCCGGGGGCGGCGCCCGGCGGGCCGGCGCCCGGCGGGCCGGAGCCCGGCGCGGCGCCCGGCGGGCCGTCCCGCGCGGTGCGCGTGCACCGCGCGCGCAACACCGCCGCCAGCCCGCTGCGCTTCGAGATCGACGGCCTGGAGGTGCTGAAACTGATCGAGGCGATCGAGCGCGACGGCCTCGAGCTGGGCGCGATCTACCACTCGCACACGCGCACCGCGCCGCGCCCGTCGCAGACCGACATCAACTTCGCCGCCCACTGGCCCGGCGTGGAGTGGGTGATCGTGGGGCTCGCCGATCCCGGCTCGCCGGGGGTGCGCTCCTACCTGATCGACGGCGGCGCCGTCAGCGAGGTCGAGCTCAGACCAGGATCGGCTGTCCCGCCTCGCGGGTGATCGCCTGGATCTCCTCGGAGGCGCGCTCGAACTCGTCGTCGGAGAGCACCGGCGTGCCCTCGAAGGGCAGTTCGCGCTGGATCTCCACCCAGGAGTGGCAGCCGTGGTACTCGTCCTTGACCTTCACCGTCACCGGGCGCGGGATCCGGTAGGTGCGCAGCAGCAGCACGTGCAGCGGATGGCGCCGCTTCCACGCGAGGCGCTTCTCGGCGTAGTCGGTGGTCCACACGTAGAACGGCGACAGCGCGTCCACCGCGCGGGGGTCGGTGATCGTGAAGTGGCCGGCCACTTCGGCCCACGCGCGGATCCGCACGCGGTCGGGCGAGGGGAGGCCGACCGGCGAGGCGAGCGCCTGCAGCGGGGGCTCGCCGTCGCTCCACACCCCTTCTTCCAGCGCGCGCCGCAGCTCCGGGCGATGCGACTCGCGCACCAGGTCGTTGCTCTGGTGGTCGAAGGTGGGGTAGAGGAAGAAGCGCTCGTGGTCCAGCATGAAGTGCTTCTCGGGCTCGCGGATGCCGCCCTTGCGCAGCGTGAGCAGCTGCTCGCCTTCGGCGAGGGCGCGGACGGTGACGGCCCATTCCTTGAGGGCAATTGGCATGGCGGAGCTTGGGGGGTTCGGGATCAACTGCGGGGGAGGCACATCCGCCCTGAAGCACACCTGGGCGGGGCCGGGTGTTAAAGATACGAAATCCGGGCGAAAATCCCAAATCGCCTGCAAATTGCGGGGTTTCAGTACGCGGGTGCGGCGGTCGGCGCGCGCTCCTGCGGTGCCGGTCGAGCTTCCGAGCAGCGTCCGTTCCGTTTTTTGTTTTAAGGATTGGTTCCGCGCGGAACGAATCCTCTTTTCGAATCCCCCAACGGCTCCTCAGACAGATGTGTTCGACGGCGCGGCCAGTTTCCCGCAAAATGCGCATTTTCATGCTCGATCACGGCCGAAGCCTCCGCCGCCGGGGGTTTCGATGCGCAGCACATCGCCCGCGCGGAGCTCGCCGGTGCTCTTGGCCGGGAGCTCTGCCTCGTCGAGCAGGTTGCGCCCCGGGCGGCCCGGCCCGCCGCCCTGCGCGCCGCGCGGGGAGTGGCGGCGGCGCTCGGTGATGAGCGAGTAGGTCATCGGCGAGAGCGCCTCCAGCTCGCGCACCACGCCGTCGCCGCCGCGGTGCGCGGCGCTCCCGCCCGAGCCGCGGCGCACCTCGTAGCGGCGCACGCGCAGCGGGAATTCGCGCTCGAGCGCCTCGATCGGCGTGTTGAGTGTGTTGCTCATCGCCACGTGCACCGCGCTCGGGCCGTCGGCGTGCTCGCACGCGCCCTGGCCGCCGCCGATCGTCTCGTAGTAGGTGAAGTCGCGGTCGCCCAGCGTGAGGTTGTTCATCGTGCCCTGGCCCTGCGCGCGGCCGAACGCGCTCAGCACCAGATCGGCCACGCGCGAGGAGGTCTCCACGTTGCCCGCCACCACCGCGGCCCCGGCGCGCGCGTTGAGCAGCGAGCCCTGCGGCGCGCGCACCTCCAGCGGGCGGTGCGCGCCGGCGGAGGGCGGGATGTCGGGGTCGGTGAGCACGCGCAGTGCGAACGCGCAGGCGGCGCGCGTGACCGAGAGGGGGCAGTTGAGGTTGCCCTCGTGCTGGGCCGCGGAGCCGGCGAAGTCCAGCAGCAGCCGCCCGTCGCGCACGGTGGCGCGCAGGCGCAGCACCAGGTCGCCCTCCGGCGCCTCCAGCACGTCCTCCGCGCGGCGCTCGCCCCCGCCGAGCGCGACCAGCGAGGCGCGCGTGCGCCGCTCCGCGTAGTCCAGCACCGCCGCGGTCCCCTCGTGCAGGCGCTCCACGCCGAGGCGGGCGCCCAGCTGCTCGAGCCGCCGCGCGCCGATGCGGTTGGCCGCCAGCTGCGCGCGCAGGTCGGCCCGGCGCTCCTCCGGCTGGCGCATGCGCGCGACCAGCTCGCGCAGCGCCCGCTCGGTCAATGGGCGCGGCGAGATCACCACGCCCTCCTCCTCCAGGCGGGTGCTGTCGGCGGGCATCGATCCCGGGATGCGCCCGCCCACGTCCGCGTGGTGCGCGCGGCTGGCGGCGAAGCCCAGCAGCTCCCCGCGCTCGCCCGCGAAGATCGGGGTGATCACCGTGATGTCCGGCAGGTGCGTGCCGCCCGCGAAGGGGTCGTTGAGGATCCACGCGCGCCCGCGCGCGTGGCGCTCGCCCAGCACCGCCGCCACCGCGTCCGGCATCGAGCCCAGGTGCACCGGTATGTGCTCGGCCTGCATCACCATCTCGCCCGCGCCGTCGAACAGCGCGGTGGAGCAGTCGCGGCGCTCCTTGATGTTGGCCGAGTGCGCCGCGCGGATCAGCGCCGCGCCCATCTCCTCCACGCACGCGCGCAACGCGCCGGTCAGCACCTGCAGCTCGATCGGGTCGAGCGCGCCCCGCCGCACCGCGCCCCGCGGCCTCATCCAACCGCCTCCAACCGCACGGTGCCCTGCGCGTTGACCTCGCCCGTCCACCCCGGCGCCACCAGCAGCGTCGACTCCGGGAACGCGCACAGCGCGGGGCCCCGCACGGTCGTGCCCGCCTGCAGCTCGCCCCGCCAGAGCGCCGCCCGCCGGCGCTCGCCGTCGAGGATCACCTCCTGTGCGCCGCGGGAGGGACTGCCGGCGGTGTGGCCGCGCAACCGCATCGTGCCCGCCTGGCCCCACGCCGACACGCGCATCGTGACGAGTTCCACCCCCGCGCGCTCCCCGCCGAAGCCGTAGCGCGCCTCGTGCGCCTCCGCGAACGCGCGCGTGAGCTGGTTGGGCGTGAGCCCGCCGCTTGCCAGCCCGCCGCGCGCCGCCCGGCCGTGCGCCGGGTCGACCTCCTCCTCGACCGGCAGCTCGAACGACTGCCCGCGGTAGCGCAGCTCGTGGCGCACCCGCACGCGCGCCGCCTCGCCGCCGGCCTCCCCGAGCTCGCCGAGCGCGTGCTCGATCAACGCGCGGCGCTCGCGCTCCAGCTGCGCCGGCTCCAGCGCGGCGCCGGCGAGCATCACGGTGCGCGCCACGTCGCGCCGGGGCGCCGCCGCGGCGAGGCCCAGCGCGGAGAGCACCCCCGAGGCGCGCGGGCAGAGGATGGTGCGCATGCCGAGCTCGCGCGCCAGCGCGGCCGCGTGCAACGGACCGGCTCCGCCGAAGGGCATGAGCGCGCAGCCGCGGGGGTCGATGCCCCGCTCCACGCTCATCACGCGCAGGGCCCGCACCATCTCGGCCTCCGCCACGCGCACGATCCCCTCCGCGCAGCGCAACAGGTCCAGCTCGAGCGCGGCGGCGAGCCGCCCCACGGCCGCCTCGGCGGCGCGCAGGTCGAGGCGCAACCCCCCGGCGAGCGGGGCGTCGAGCGGCAGGCGTCCCAGCAGCAGGTTGGCGTCGGTCACGGTCGGCTGCTCGCCGCCCCGCCCGTAGCAGGCCGGGCCCGGCTGGGCGCCCGCCGAGCGCGGCCCCACGCGCAGCGCGCCGCCCGCGTCGCGCCACGCCACCGAGCCCCCGCCGGCGCCGACCGTGTGGATGTCGAGCGCGGGCAGCGCCAGCGGCCGGCCGGCCACCGAGCGCGCGGCCGTCTCGGTGACGCGGCCGGAGTCGATCAGGCAGACGTCGCACGAGGTGCCGCCCATGTCGAAGCACAGCACGTCGCGCTCGCCCGCCAGCTCCGACACGAGCAGCGCCCCGCCCACGCCGCCGGCCGGTCCCGACAGCACCGTGAGCGCCGCGTGGCGCGCGGCCTCGCCCGCGGAGATCAGCCCGCCGGAGGACTGCATCACCTGGGGCTCCACGAGCCCCCGCGCGGCGGCCGCGGTGCGCAGCTCGCGCAGGTAGCCGGCCAGCGCGGGCGACAGCGCGGCGTCGAGCTCCGTGCTGGCCGCGCGCTCGTACTCGCGGAAGGTGCCCACCAGCTCGTGCGAGAGCGAGAGGTGGACCTGCGGGAGGTGCTCCGCCAGCAGCGCGCCGAGCAGGCGCTCGTGGGCCGGGTGGGCGTAGGAGTGGAGCAGCGCCACCGCCACCGCCTGCGGCTCCGCCGCGGCGACCCGCGCGACCAGCGCCCGCGCCGCGTGCTCCTCCAGGGCGCGCAACGGCCCCTGCGGGGACATCCGCTCCCGCGCGCCGAAGCGCCGCTGCGGCGGGGTCAGCGGCGCGGGCCCGGCCCGGCAGAGTCGGTAGAGCTCCGGGCGCGCCTGGCGGCCCAGCTCGATCAGGTCGGTGAAGCCCTCGCTGGCCACGAACGCGGTGCGCGCGGTGCGGCCCTCGAGCAGCGCGTTGGTGGCCACGGTGGTGCCGTGCGAGAAGCGCTCGAGCTCCTCCGGCTCGCCGCCCGCGCGCGCGAGCACCTGCTCGATCGCACCCAGCACGCCGCGCGCCTCCTCGCGGGGGGTGCTGGGTACCTTGGCGGAATGCACTGCGCCGTCGCGCGCGATGCACACCGCGTCGGTGAAGGTCCCGCCCACGTCCACTCCGAGCAGCACGCCCGGAGCCTATGCCCCGCCGCCCGCGGGGAGCATGCCCCGGGGCGGCCGGCGCCGCGTGTCAGGCGGCCAGCTCGCGATCCTCGGTGTCGGCGAGGTGCTGGTGGGAGGGGCAGTATCCGTTGTGGGGCAGCGGCACCCGCTGGCACGCGTCGCCCTTGCGCGTGGTGGCGCGGCACCGCATCGGCCCGCCGTTCATCGCGTCGTGCGCGGCGACCGGATTGGCGTCCAGATAGCGCTGCGCGAGCTCCATGTAGCGAGTCACCACGTCATATGCGCGCCGTTGCGCGCTCATGGGGAAGTAGATCCGTATGTCCCCGAACAGCGTGCGCGCGGGGCGCGCGAAGTAGTGCCGGTCGGTCGCCAGCCGGCGCACCGCGGCCTCGCAGGCCCGCAGCACCTTTGTATGCGGACCCGGTCCCTCCGTGCAGCGCCCCGGAGAGACGATGAAGGGAGCGAGCTCCCGGTAGATCGCTCTGCTGAACTGGTACATCGTGGCCTCTTGTCCTTGCCCTAACACGATCGCCGTGCGAAAGGACCGGTGCGATGCACGTCCGCGGTATGTGGTCCGCGATCTGTGGCGCACCATCGATAGGACGGCCCGCCGCCGCGCTCCTCACGAGCCCGACGGCACCGCGGGGCCTGAGGACACCGCCGAGTCGCGCGACCCCGCCGGGCCCGACGACTCCGCCGGGTCGGACGACCCCGCCGCGTCGGACGAACCCGCCGAGCCCGGCGCGCCCGCCGCGCCCGGGCCGGCGCCCGGCGCCCACTCCTCCCAGGCGATCGCCGCGCCTCGCTCCGGGGGCGCCACCACGAGGTGGTGGCGGTCGAGCGCGGGATCGGGCGCGGGGAACTCGGTGCGGTGGTGCACGCCGCGGCTCTCCTCGCGCATGAGCGCGCAGCGGGCGATCAGGCGGGCGAGCGGGTGGGGGTCCTCGAGCAGCTCCCGCAACCCGGTGGCGCTGCGCTCGATGCCGGCGTGGCGCCACAGCGCGCCGCGCGTGGAGGGCTCGACGGCTGGCAGCGGCGGGGTGAGCTCGGGCCGGCCCGGCGCGGCGCGGCCCGCCTCGTGGGCGGGCTCATCGAGCGCGCTCAGCGCGGCGCGGCGGCCGAACACGAAGCACTCGCTCAGCGAGTTGGAGGCCAGGCGGTTGGCGCCGTGCAGCCCGGTGCAGGAGGCCTCGCCGAGCGCGTAGAGGCCCGGCAGGGTGGTGCGCCCGCGCAGGTCGGTGAGCACGCCGCCGACCATGTAGTGGGCCGCGGGCGCGACCGGCACCAGCTCGCGCGCGGGGTCGAGCCCGGCCTCGCGCAGCGCGCCCACCACGTTGGGGAAGCGCGCGGGGTCGATCGCGCGCATGTCGAGCCCCACCGAGCGCGAGCCGGTCTGGCGCATGCGCAGCTGGATCGCGCGCGAGACCTCGTCGCGGGGCGCGAGCTCATCGACGAACCGCTCGCCGCAGGCGTCGTGCAGCGTGGCGCCCTCGCCGCGGATCGCCTCGGTGACGAGGAACCCTTCCCTGCCGGGCACGCCGATCACCGCGGTGGGGTGGAACTGCATCAGCTCGAGATCCGCCAGCGTGGCGCCCGCCAGGCGCGCCAGCAGCAGGCCGGCGCCGAGCGATCCGGGGGGGTTGGTGGTGCGGGCCCAGAGCGCGGCGGCGCCGCCGGTGGCGAGCAGGGTGGCGCGCGCGAGCACGTCGCGGCCGTCGGCACAGCGCACCCCCACGCAGCGCCCGTCGCGCGAGAGCAGCCCACTGGCGCGCGCGCGGTCGCCCTCGAGCACCGCGATGCGCGGCTCCTCGGCGACCAGCGCGGACAGCGCGCGCACCACGCGGCGCCCCGTGGCGCTGCCGCCGGCGTGCACCACACGGCGCACCGAATGGCCCCCCTCGAGCGCCAGCACGAACCGACCGTGGCGATCGGTGTCGAAGCGCACGCCCAGCTCCTGCAGATCGCGCACGCGCGCGGGCGCCTCGCGCACCAGCGCCTCGGCGGCGGCGCGCCGCACGGCGCCGCGGCCGGCGCGCTCGGTGTCCAGCAGATGAAGCTCGAAGCTGTCGTCGGGCCCGAGCGCGGCGGCGGGCCCGCCCTGTGCCCAGTAGCTGGCGGTCTGGGCCAGCGGGGTGGCCGACACGAGCGCGGCGCTGGCCCCCGCGCGCGCCGCGCACAGCGCGGCAAACAACCCGGCGGCGCCGGCGCCGGCGATCGCGACGTCGACACGGAGCGGGAGCGCGGCGCCGGCCGCGGCCGTGGGCCGGCTCATCCGAGCAGCTTCACCAGGGCGGCGACGATCACGCCGAGCGCCACCACCACGATCAGAGCCAGCGCGATCGCCAGCGAGCGCCATCGGGGAGGCGCGGCGAGCCGCGTGTTGGCGGCCGCGCCGCAGCGCAGGCACCACTCCTGCTCGGGGTGCATCGTGGCGCTGCACAGCGGGCACTCCCGCCACGCGTTGGGCAACCCGTCGAGCTGATCGCCCGCGGCGGCGTTGGCCGGATGGGGCCCCGCCATGCGAGGCCGCGCCGGATCGGAGCCCACTCTCTCCGACTCCGCCGGCAGCACGGGAGGGGGCGGCGCGCTCACCGCTCCGAATCGGGGTCGGGGGGCCGCAGGATCCTGGTCGGCTGCTCGTCCTCCTCCTCGACACGCGGCGGCCGCGTCCCCCGCTCGGGCGGATGGGGCGCCAGACCCCGTCGCGGAGCGGGCGCGGCCCTGGCGGGGGGAGCGGTGCGCGCGGGCGGAGGCGTGCGCGAAGGCGGGGCGGTGCGTGCGGGCGGAGCGGTGCGCGCAGGGGAAGCCGGCGGGGCGGCCGGCTCAGCCACCGAGCCCGGCCGGCGATCGGCCGCCCGAGCGGGGGATGGGGGAGGCGCGGCCGGCGGCACCTGGGGCGCGGCCTGCGGAGGTTGAGGCGCCGGCGGCGGCGACTGGGGCGCGGCGGGCGGCACCGGGGGCGCGGCCGGCGAGGACTGGGGCGCGGCGGGCGAAGGTTGAGGCGCGGCCGGCGAGGACTGGGGCGCGGCGGGCGAAGGTTGAGGCGCGGCCGGCGGCGGCTGAGGCCCGCCCGGCGACGGCGCGGCGCCGCCCGCCGTGGCGGGCGCGATGTGATCGAGGGGCAGGGGCGGTCCGGCGATCGGGCGTTGGGCCTGGCGGCGCATGGAGAGGCCGCAGGTGGGGCAGAAGCGATCGTCGCTGGAGTGGATGGCGGCGCAGCGCGGGCAGGCGGCGACGCCGGCTTCGCGCAGCACGGTGACCTCGCGCCGCTGGTGCAGCGCGTCCTCCAGCGCGCGCAGCTCGCCGTCGAGATGGCCGAGCATGGTGAGCTTGGCGGTGACGAGCTCGTCGTTGCGCTGGCCGAAGCGGTGGAGCTCGAAGACGAGACCGCCGAGATCGCGGTAGGCGAGCTCGCGCGCGCGGCGCAGGAAGCGCGCGCGGCGGCGCATCCTCCCGCGCGCGGCGAAGCCGGAGGCGGGGTTGGGCGCGTCGGCGGGAGCCTCGGGGTCGGGGTCCGCCGTGTGGGGCGTGTCGGCGGGTGCAACCGCGGGCGTTGCGGCGGCGGTGTGATCCACCCGATCTGTGTCTGCCACGTGGTTGATGCTACTGGCTGAGCGCGGTGTGCCAGGCGTCGCGCACGCGTTGGGCCATCGCGGTGGCGGACCAGGAGAGCGCGCGGGCGCGGCCCTCGACGCGCGGGTCGGGATCGCGCAGGTGGGGCTCGAGCGCGGCGGCCCAGCGCTCGAGCTCGAACGGCGCGCACAGCGCGCCTTGGACCCCGTCGAGCGCGGCGGGGTGAATGCCGACGGGCGTGGCGAGCACGGGCACGTCGCAGGCGAGCGCCTCCAGCACCGCCAGCCCGAACCCCTCGCGCTCGAAGGGCGCGATCACGGCGTGGGCGGCGTTGACCAGCAGGGGCACGCGCGCGGGATCGACGCCGCCGAGTGTGAGCAGGTTGGCGTCGACGTGGCGCGCGAGCGCGCGGGCGCGATCGGCGCGCTTGGAGGCGCGCGCGGGGTCGGCGGGGAAGAGCAGCAGGCGCCGGTGCGCGGGGAGGCCGAGCTGCAGGCGGCATTGCGCGCGGTCCAGCACAACGAAGCGCTCGGTGTCGACGCCGCAGGGCAGCACGAGCGCGCGCCGCCGCGC
Source organism: Solirubrobacterales bacterium (assembly GCA_009781575.1). Classification (GTDB taxonomy): domain Bacteria; phylum Actinomycetota; class Thermoleophilia; order Solirubrobacterales; family Solirubrobacteraceae; genus Palsa-744. The sequence continues at coordinate 4,181 of WQXW01000006.1, read as the reverse complement.
GCGGGCCCCGGGCAGCGCGGCGACCAGCGAGGGGGAGACGGCGGCGACGATGTCCATGAAGGGGAGCACCGCGCGCGTGACCAGGCGCGTGCGGGGGTGGCGCGCGTCGGTGCCGTGCACGGTGAGCGCACGCACGCGCGCGGGCAGGGCGAGTGCGGGCAGGGCGGCGAGCGAGAAGTGGGCGTGGACCACGTCGAAGCGATCGCGTGCGTGGCGCGCGCGCAGCGTGCGAGCGCCGCGGAGCAGCGAGGGGGCGCCGGGCGGGAGCTCGCACAGCTCGACCTCGAGCCCCGGGAGCCGGCGCAGGGCGGCGACCTGGTCGCGCACGAACCGCCCGCGCTCGGGGTGGTGGCGATCGGGGAGCATGTTGGAGAGGACGAGCGCGCGCACGGTGGGGGACCGTAGCGCTCCGCCTGCGGGCGCTCTGGGATGATGGCGGTGTGCGGGCGCGCCTGGACATCGCGGGGCCGGGACGGGGTGAGCCGTCGAGGCGGCCGATCGGCGTGTTCGACTCGGGCGTGGGCGGCTTGACGGTGTTGCACGACCTGCTGGTGAGGCTGCCGGAGGAGAACTTCCTGTACCTGGGCGACACGGCGCGCTTCCCCTACGGCGAGCGCTCGGCGACGGAGCTGGAGCGCTTTGCGTTGCAGATGGCGGAGGAGCTGTTGCGAAGGGGCGCGAAGCTGCTGGTGGTGGCGTGCAACGCGGCCACCTCGGCGGCGCTGCCGGCGTTGAGGCGGCGCATGATGGAGACCACGCTGGGCGTGGACGTGCTGGGGGTGGTGCGCCCGGAGGCGTTGCAGGCGGTGGCGGCGACGCGCACGGGCAGGATCGGGCTGCTGGCGACCCCGACCACCGTGGCGAGTGGCTCCTACGAGGAGGCGGTGGGCGCGCTGGACCCGCACGTGACGCTGCACCCGGTGGCGTGTGCGACGCTGGCGGGGATCATCCAGGAGGGCAGGCAGTTCGACGAGCAGGCGGTGGGGACCGTGCGCGAGGCGTGCGCGCCGCTGCGCGAGGCGCGCGTGGACACGGTGATCCTGGGGTGCACCCACTACCCCCTGATCCGCCTGATGCTGCAGCGGCTGCTGGGCCCCGAGGTGAGGTTGATCAGCGCGGGTGGCGCGCTGGCGCGCCAGGTGGAGCACGCGCTGGGGGGGCGCGGCCTGCGGGTGGCGCGCGAGGGCGAGGGCGGGGGCGGGGGCGAGGGCGAGTACCGCTTCCTGTGCACAGGCGAGGTGGAGAGCTTTTGCGAGTTGGGCACGCGCTTTCTGCAGATGCCGCTGGGCGAGGTGGAGCGGGTGGAGCTCGTGGACGTGCGGCGGCCCGCGCGCGAGGATGCGCTGTGAGCGAGGGGGAGGCGGGGACCGCGCAGCTGGAGCGGAGCGGCGGTCGCGCGGCGGATGAGCTGCGGGAGGTGGCGATCGAGCCGGGCTTCGTGCGCACGGCCACCGGCTCGGCGCTGATCGAGGCGGGCGAGACGCGCGTGATCTGCACGGCGTCGGCGCAGGAGAGCGTGCCGCGCTGGATGGCGGGCGGCGGTGGGGGCTGGGTGACGGCGGAGTACGGCATGCTGCCGGCGTCGACGGGCGAGCGCAAGCAGCGGGACGTGACGCGGGGGCGCCCGGACGGCCGCACGGTGGAGATCCAGCGGCTGATCGGGCGCGCGGTGCGCGCGGTGGTGGACCTGGAGGCGCTGGGCGAACGCACGATCTACCTCGACTGCGACGTGTTGCAGGCGGACGGCGGGACGCGGTGCGCGTCGATCACGGGCGCGTGGGTGGCGCTGGCGCTGGCGTGCGCGCGTTTGGAGGAGCGTGGGCTGCTGGAGCGCGAGCGCTCGCCGCTGAGGGGCTCGGTGGCGGCGGTGTCGTGTGGCATGGTGGGCGGGCGGGCGCTGCTGGACCTGGACTACGGGGAGGACTCGAGCGCGGAGGTGGACGCGAACGTGGTGATGACCGGCGAGGGGGGTCTGGTGGAGGTGCAGACCACCGCGGAGCGCACCCCGCTGTCGCGCGCGCACCTGGACGAGCTGCTGGCGCTGGCGGGGAGCGGTGTCGAGCGGTTGCGCGCGATCCAGGAGCGGGCGATCTCCTCGGCGTGAGACTGGGGCTGGCCACGCGCAACGAGCACAAGCGGCGCGAGTTCGCGCGGCTGCTGCCGAACCACGCGATCGAGGCCCTCCCCGAGCACGTGAGGCTGCCGCCGGAGGAGGGCGAGACGTTCGCGGAGAACGCGCTGGTCAAGGCGCGCGCCGCGGCGCGTGCGACCGGGCGCGTGGCGATCGCGGACGACTCGGGAGTCGAGGCGCGCGCGCTGGGCGGCGCGCCGGGCGTGCGCTCGGCGAGGTACGCGGGCGAGGGCGCGAGCGACGAGGAGAACCTGCGCAAGCTGATGCGCGAGGCGCCGGCGGGCAGCGCGCTGCGGTACGTGTGCGCGCTGGCGTACGTCGAGCCGGAGGGCGGGGAGCGGCTCTTCGAGGGCACCTGCGAGGGCCGGCTCGCGGAGGAGGCGCGCGGTGAGCGGGGCTTCGGGTACGACCCGGCGTTCCTGCCGGACGCGGGCCCGCGGGGCCTCACGATGGCAGAGCTGAGCGACGCGCGGAAGGACGCGATCAGCCACCGGGGCGAGGCGGCGCGCGCCCTGGCGCGCTGGCTGGAGGAACGCGAGCGCGAGCGCGCGGGTGTGGCGTTGGAAAACATAAAAAAGGTGGAGTGAGGTTCCTCTTCCCGCTTGCCGCGTTGATCGATTTGATCAGCTCGGGGGATAGCGCCCCGCGCGTGGGGCAGCCGCGCGCTCCCTTCGAGCTCTGCACCGGGGTGCACGACCTCGAACACACTTGTCGGAGTCGCCGTTGGGGGATTTGTTTTGGGGATTCCTTCCGCGCGGAACCAATCCTCAAAACAAAACACCCAACGCCCGCTGCGCGTGACGGGCACCGCCGGAGCGGGCGCCCGCTCGGAGCCCACGGCTAGATCAGATTGATGGCGGCCGAAACGGCGATCGCGAGGCTGAGGCCGGCGTAGCCGGTGTAGCCGCCCAGCAGCAGCAGGAGCGCGGTGAGGAGCGCGGCGAGCACCGTGAGGATCCAGCCGAGCCGTGGCACGGCGCGGCATTATCGCGGACGGCACGCCCGCTCATTCGGGCGCGCCCGCCGCACGGCGCGACGGCGCGGGCGGGCCGCGCCCACGCGCGTCCGCGGAGATTGTTAGCGTCAATCGGGAGTGTCTCTCAAACCAGGAGGATGCAAGTGACGAAGGGCGAGCTGATTGACCAGGTGGCGGACAGGGCGAACCTGAGCAAGCAGGACGCGGGACGCGCGATCGATGCGGTGCTGGCCACCGTGGAGGACGCGCTGAGCCGCGGCAGCGAGGTCGCGCTGTCGGGCTTTGGCAAGTTCCACGTGAGCCAGCGTGGCGCGCGCCAGGGGGTCAATCCGCGCACGGGCGAGCGGATCCAGATTGCGGCCTCGCGCGTGCCGCGCTTCACGCCGGGAAGCGGCCTGAAGGGCGCGGTCAAGGGGCACTGAGCTGGCGAGCTTCGGCGACACGCTGGCCGCGCGCGTGGCCGAGCGCCAATCGCAGATCGTGCTCGGCCTGGACCCCGATCCCGCCGCGCTGTGGCGCGCGATCGGCGCGGGCGCCGGGGCGGGCTCGCCGGCGCGGCGGGTGGCGGCGGCGGTGCGCGAGCACTGTGGCGCGCTGATCGAGGCGGCGGGCGGGGCGTGCGTGGCGGTCAAGCTGCAGCTGGCCTGCTTCGAGCGGCTGGGCGCGCCCGGCTGGGAGGCGCTGGGCGCGGTGGCGGAGCACGCGCGCGCGGCGGGGCTGCTGGTGATCGCGGACGCCAAGCGGGGCGACATCGAGGTGAGCGCGCGGGCGTACGCGCAGGCGCTGATCGGCGGGCTGGACACCGAGGCGGGGAGGATCGCGGGGCTGGGCGCGGACGCGGTGACGGTCAACCCTCTCCTGGGCGAGGACTCGCTGGAGCCGTGGCTCGCGAGCGCACGGCGCGCGGGCGCGGGGCTGTTCGTGCTGGTGCGCACCTCCAACCCGAGGGCGGGCGAGATCCAGGAGCTCGAGCTGGCGGGCGGTGGCGCGGTGTGGGAGCGGCTGGCGGCGCTCGTGGCGAGGCTCGGCGCGGGCGGCGTGGGCGGGGCGGGGATCTCCGACGTGGGCGCGGTG
>WQXW01000005.1 GCA_009781575.1 Solirubrobacterales bacterium | reverse complement strand
GATCGTCGTGGGGCGCGATCCCGTCTCCTTCGTTCCAGGTGCATACGTACAGTTTCTTCGCTTCGACGGAACGACGATCGCCGACGACGTCCTCGATGAGCATCGGATCGCGCGCCCGCTGCCGGATCTGCTGCGCGAGCTGGACGAGATACTACGGATCAACGTACGCACCGCGGTCGATCTGACCTCTGGTCCCGTTGAGCGACGTCGTCCAGACTATCCTCTCGTCGCTCTCCAGCAGCTGACTCGCAATGCACTCATGCACCGAACCTACGAGACGTCGACGGCGCCTGTAAGGGTGACCTGGCTGTCCGACCGGGTGGAGATCATGAGCCCAGGGGGCCCGTTCGGTCTGGTGACGCTTGAGAACTTCGGGGAGCCCGGCATCGCCGACTATCGTAACCCGACCATCGCGGAGGCCATGCGTCAGCTCGGATATGTGCAGCGCTTTGGGGTTGGTATTGCAAGGGCACGCAGGTCACTGTCCGACAACGGAAACCAGGAACTCCTATTCCAAGTCGAGCCGACCTACGTGGCCGTCACGATATACCCGGCATGACGAATCCACCGATCATCGCCTTCTTCAACAACAAGGGTGGTGTCGGCAAGACCAGCCTCGCGTACCACCTGGCGTGGATGTTCTCCGAGCGTGGACGCAAAATTCTCGCGGCTGATCTCGATCCTCAGGCCAATCTCTCGGCGGCGTTCCTGGAAGAAGAGCGCCTCGAGGCACTGTGGAGCGGCCCAGGACCACGGGGCACGCTTGCTGCCGCTCTCAAGCCGCTGCGTGAGGGCACGGGTGGTCTCGAGGCGGTGCACGTCGAGCACATCGCCGATCGGCTGGGCCTTGTGGTTGGTGACCTGAGCCTCGCGGCCTTCGAGGACGAGCTCAGCGGCGAATGGTCAAGGTGCTTGGATGGGCAGCCGCGTGCCTTCCGGATCATCAGCGCACTGTGGCAGGTCATCGTCACCGCGGCCCGCGAGCGCGACGATGATCTCATCCTGATCGACGTCGGACCGAACCTCGGCGCTCTCAACCGCTCGGCACTGGTTGCAAGCGATCACGTGCTCATCCCGCTCGCACCTGATCTCTTCTCGCTCCAGGGACTTCGCAACCTCGGCCCCACGCTCAGGCGGTGGCGCGAGGAGTGGCGGGATCGGGTCTCGCGCAATCCGGAGCCGCAGACGCTCCGGTTGCCGCGAGGGTCGATGCAGCCGCTCGGCTACGTGGTGCTTCTGCACGGCGTGAGGCTCGATCGTCCAGTCAAGGCATACGCACGGTGGATCGAGCAGATCCCTTCGACGTATCGCGAGGCCGTGGCGGACGTCGATGGGGATTTCGTGCCAAGCCCCCAGCAGGATCCCCACTGCCTGGCGATGCTGAGGCACTACCACAGCCTGATTCCGCTGGGGCACGAGGCTCGCAAGCCCATCTTCGCGCTGAAGCCGGCAGACGGCGCGATCGGTGCGCATCAGCAAGCTGTGACCGCGGCGCACGGTGACTTCGAGACGCTTGCCCAGCGCATCGAACGCGAGCTCGCAGTACCTGCGCCAGCCTGAGCCGTTACGAAATCGTTATGCGGTCGCGTGGAATCGTCACGCGGTTGTTATGGTCCACCGCCGATACTCTCGCCCCATGGACGTGGTGGCCATCGCGATGGGCATCGGCATGTTCCTCATCCTGCTGCTGATGATCGGCGGCATCGAGCGGATATGAGCCGGCCTGCCGGAAGGCCGCGGCGCACGTGAGCGGCGCCGACCTGTTCGGCCTGGTCGTGTCGGTGCTGATCATCGCTTACCTGTTTTACGCGCTGATCCGCGGGGAGCGCTTCTAGGCGATGACCGTCACCGGCTGGCTCACGATCGTGCTGTTCGCGGCGATCCTCACCGCGTTGGCGCTGCCGCTGGGTGTGTACATGGCGCGCGTCTACACCGGCGAGCGCACCTTCCTCTCCCCCGTCTTCGCCGGTCCCGAGCGATTCCTGTACAAGCTGCTGCGCGTCGATCCCGCACACCAACAGGATTGGAAGGCCTATGCCCGCAGCGTGGTGCTGTTCTCGCTGGTCGGCTGGCTGTTGCTGTACGCGATCCTGCGCACCCAGCACGCCTTCTGGGTGCCCCACCTGCTCAACCCGATGGGCTTTCACTCCGGCACGTGGGATGTGAGCTTCAACACGACCTCGTCGTTCATGACCAACACCAACTGGCAGTACTACAGCGGCGAGGTCACGATGAGCTACTTCAGCCAGATGCTCGGGCTGACCGTTCAGAACTGGCTGTCGGCGGGCGTGGGCATCGCGGTCGCCGTCGCGCTCGTGCGCGGGATCGTGGGGCGCAGCGGCCACAGCATCGGCAACTTCTGGCAGGACATCGTGCGCACGGTGCTCTACGTGCTCAGCCCGATTGCGGTGATCGGCGCGCTGATCCTCGCCTCCCAGGGCGTGATCCAGAACTTCTCACATTACCTGACCGCGCACACCCTCACCGGACTGACGCAGGAAATCGCGATGGGCCCGGTCGCCTCGCAGGAGGCGATCAAGCTGCTCGGCACCAACGGCGGCGGCTTCTTCAACACCAACTCCGCGCACCCCTTCGAGAACCCCACCCAGTTCACCAACCTCGTCGAGATGCTGCTCGTGCTGCTGATCCCCGCGGCGCTGATCTTCATGTACGGGCGCATGACCGGCCGCCGCCGCCAGGGCTACGCGATCTACGCCACGGTGATGATGATGTTCCTGGGCGCGGCCGCGGTGGCCTACATCGCCGAGGCGCACGGCTCCCCCGCGCAGCACGTCGCGGGGCTGCACACGCACGTGATCGCGGGCTCCGGCGGGGGCAACATGGAAGGCAAGGAGCAGCGCTTCGGGATCGCCGGCTCCGCGCTGTTCGACGTGGTGACGACGGTCACCTCCTGCGGCGCGGTCAACAGCGCGATCGAGTCCTACACCGGCATCGGCGGCGCCGTGCCGATGGCCAACCTCTCCGCCAGCGAGGTGATCTTCGGCGGCGTCGGCACCGGCCTGTACTCGATCCTGCTCTACGTGCTGCTGGCGGTGTTCATCGGCGGGTTGATGGTGGGCCGCACGCCGGAGTGGCTGGGCAAGAAGATCGAGGCGCGCGAGGTCAAGCTCGCAGGGCTCGGCATCCTCATCACCCCGCTGGCGGCGCTGTTCTGCACCGCGATGGCCACCGCCACCAAAGCCGGCACCGCGTCGATCTCGCAAGCCGCCGCGGGCACCCCCCAGGGGTTCTCCGAGACCTTCTACGCCTACCTCTCACAGGCCAACAACAACGGCTCCGCCTTCGCCGGCTACACCGGCTACATCGCGCCCAAGGCCGGCAACATCGGCGCGCACGGCATCAAATTCGCCAACATCCTCGGCGGCTTCGACATGATGTTGGCCCGCTACGCGCCGATCCTGTTCGCGCTCGCCGTCGCCGGCGCGCTGGCGGGCAAGCGCGTGAGCCCCGCCGGGCTCGGCACGATGCGCACCGACAACCCCACCTTCGTGGTGCTGCTGATCGGGGTGATCGTGATCGTGGGCGCGCTCACCTTCTTCCCCGCGCTGCTGCTGGGCCCGATCGTGCAGGGACTGACGGGACACCTCTACTGATCATGCACCGCAACATCGGCCGCCACCTCAACTGACATGCGCCGCGACGTAGTGACATCGATAATCGGGATGGTCGTGTTCACGCTCCTGCTCGGCGTGGTGTACCCGTTCGCGATCACCGGCATCAGCCAGGTGGCCTTCCCCGGCAACGCCAACGGCCAAAAGCTCTACCTGAAAGGCCGGCTGATCGGCTCGCGCATCATCGGCCAGCAGTTCGCCACGCTGAAGATGCACAACGGAAAGGTGGTGCAAGAAAAAGGCGTGCCCCTCACCGAACAGGACCCGCGCTACTTCCAGAGCCGCCCGTCGGCCACCAAACCCCCCTACAACGCGGCCGAATCGAGCTTCTCCAACCTCGGTCCCAACAGCACGGTGACAGAGAGGGCGATCGCCGAAAACATCAAGGCGTATCTGGAAATGGAGCGGCCCTACCTGCCCACGCTCACCGCGGCGCAGGTGCCGGTCGACGCGGCCACCGCCTCCGCCTCGGGACTGGACCCCGAAATCTCGCAGGCCAACGCGCGCATCCAGGCGCACCGCATCGCGGCGGTGCGTCATTTGCCGCTCTCGACGGTCGATGCGCTGATCGCCAACTACACCTCGAGCCGGGGCCTGGGCTTCTCCGGTGAACCCGGTGTGAACGTGCTCCAGCTGAACCTGGCGCTGGACCGGCTGACCGGCGGCACGGGCGGCACGGGCGGCGGGGACTGATGTCCGCCGTCGCCCCCACCCCCGGCCGGCCGCCCGTGGCCGCCACGCACGAGCGGCGCGCGATCTCACTCTTCCGCGGCGCGATCGTGCGGCGCGCGCTGATCGACAGCGTGCTCAAGCTCGACCCGCGCGTGCAGATCCGCAACCCGGTGATGTTCGTGGTGGAGATCGGCGCGGTGATCACCACCGCCACCTGGCTGATCCAGGTGTTCGGCGGCAAACCGCTCGGCGGTGGGCACGAGCCGGCGTGGTACACCTTCGTGATCGCCCTCTGGCTGTGGCTGACCGTGATCTTCGCCAACCTCGCCGAGGCGTTCGCCGAGGGCCGCGGCCGCGCGCAGGCCGACACGTTGCGCACGATGCGCAGGGAAACGGTGGCCACGCTGAAGGACGGCACCACCAAGCGCGCCTCCGAGTTGGAGCGCGGCGATGTGGTGGTGGTGCAGGCGGGCGAGCTGATCCCCGGCGACGGCACCGTGATCGAGGGGATCGCCACCGTCGATGAGTCGGCGATCACCGGCGAGTCGGCGCCCGTGATCCGCGAGTCCGGCGGCGATCGCTCCGCGGTGACCGGCGGCACGCGCGTCACCTCCGACCGCATCGTGGTGGAGATCACCCAGGAGCCCGGCCGCTCGTTCCTCGATCGCATGATCGCGCTGGTGGAGGGCGCCGCGCGGCGCAAGACACCCAACGAGATCGCGCTCAACATCCTGCTGGCCGCGCTCACGCTGATCTTCATGATCGTGATCGCCACGCTGCGCCCGTTCGGGCTGTTCGCCGGCACCGCGATCTCCGAGACCACCCTGATCGCGCTGCTGGTCGCGCTGATCCCCACCACGATCGGCGCGCTGCTCTCCGCGATCGGCATCGCCGGCATGGATCGCCTCGTGCGCCGCAACGTGCTCGCGCTCTCCGGCCGCGCGGTCGAGGCCTCCGGCGACGTCGACGTGCTGCTGCTCGACAAGACCGGCACGATCACGATCGGCAACCGCCTCGCGTCGGAGTTCATCCCCATGCCCGGCGTGGCCGAGTCGGAGCTGGCGGAGGTCGCGCAGCTCTCCTCGCTGGCCGACGAGACGCCCGAGGGCCGCTCGATCGTGGTGCTCGCCAAGCAGTACGGCCTGCGCGAGCACGACATGACCAGCCTGCAGGCGCGCTTCGTGCCGTTCACCGCGCAGACGCGCATGAGCGGCGTGGACCTCGACAGGCGCCAGCTGCGCAAGGGCGCCGGCGACGCGATCGTCTCCTTCGTGGCCGCCGAAGGCGGCCAGCCCCCCTCAGAGCTCCAGCCCGTGCTCGATCGCATCGGCTCCGAGGGCGGCACGCCGCTGGCGGTCGCGCGCGACAGCCAGGTGCTGGGCGTGATCTACCTGAAGGACACGATCAAGGAGGGCATGCGCGAGCGCTTCGATCAGCTGCGCGCGATGGGGATCAAGACGATCATGATCACCGGCGACAACAAGCTGACCGCAGCCAAGATCGCGCAGGAGTCGGGCGTGGACGACTTCCTCTCCGAAGCCACCCCCGAGGCGAAGCTCGAGCTGATCCGCGCCCAACAGCAGGACGGGCGCCTGGTGGCGATGACCGGCGACGGCACCAACGACGCCCCCGCGCTGGCGCAGGCCGACGTGGGCGTGGCGATGAACACCGGCACCCAGGCCGCGCGCGAGGCCGGCAACATGGTGGACCTCGACTCCAACCCCACCAAGCTGATCGAGATCGTGGAGGTCGGCAAGCAGCTGCTGATCACGCGCGGCGCGCTCACCACCTTCTCGATCGCCAACGACGTGGCCAAGTACTTCGCGATCCTCCCCGCGATCTTCGTCACCACCTGGGCGGTGAGCCCGCACGGCAAGAGCCCCCTCCACGTGCTCAACATCATGGGCCTCGGCTCCCCCAAGTCGGCGATCGTCTCAGCCATCATCTTCAACGCGCTGGTGATCCCCCTGTTGATCCCCCTCTCACTGCGCGGTGTGCGCTACCGCCCGATCGGCGCCAGCGCGCTGCTGCGGCGCAACCTGCTCATCTACGGCCTCGGCGGCATCATCGCCCCCTTCATCGGCATCAAGCTGATCGACCTGATCGTGCACAACCTGCTGGGGGCCTGAGCCGAGCGCGCCCGCGCGCGTGGCGCGGGCGGCTGGGCGTCCGACGCAAGCCGGCCGGCGAGCCCCGACGCAACCACCGCGGTCGGCAAGAATGATCGGCATGCCGCCGGCCGACGGACCAGGAGCCTCCGCCCAGCCGGCAGCCACACCCCGGCGGGGGCGCCTGAAGGTGTTCACCGGCATGGCGGCCGGCGCGGGCAAGACCTACCGCATGCTCCAGGAGGGTCGCGCGGAAGCGGAGAACGGGCGCGATGTGGTGATCGGCTACCTGGAGCCGCACGGGCGCGAGGAGACGAGCGCGCAGGCGGAGGGCCTCGAGGAGGTGCCGGCGCGCGAGATCGACTACCGGGGCACGCCGCTGCGCGAGATGGACCTGCCGGCGGTGCTGGCGCGCAACCCGGAGCTGTGTCTGATCGACGAGCTGGCGCACACCAACGCGCCGGGGGTCGAGCACGAGAAGCGATACGAAGATGTGCAGGACGTGCTGGGCGCCGGCATCGACGTGTTCTCGACCGTCAACGTGCAGCATCTGGAGAGCCTCAACGACCAGGTTCTCCAGCTGACCGGCACCCGGGTGCGCGAGACGATCCCCGACGAAGTGCTGGCCGCCGCCGACGAGGTGGTGCTGGTGGATCTCACGCCGGAGGCGCTGATCGAGCGCCTGCGCGCCGGCAAGATCTACCCCCAGGAGCGCGTGCCGGCGGCGCTCAACAACTTCTTCAAGATCGAGAACCTCGCCGCGCTGCGCGAGACCGCGCTGCGCCACGTGGCGGAGGGGGTGGAGATCAGGCGCCTGGCGCCCGCGCCCGCGCCGCTGGTGATCCGGCGCGACGAAGGGCTCGCCCCGAGCGCCGCCCCCCACGCGCCGCAGGCGATCGCCGAGCGCCTGCTGGCGCTGGTGGCGCTGGCCCCCCACTCCGAGCGCATCGTGCGCCGCGCCGCGCGCTCCGCCGAACGGCTCGGTGGGCGCCTCGATGTGCTGGTGGTGCGCCCCCCCGCCAGGAGCCCCACCGCCGAGGATCGCCAGCGGCTGGAGTCGCTGCGCCGCCTCACCGCCATGCTGGGCGCGAAACTGCTGATCGAGGAGGACGAAGATGTGGCCGCCACCGCGATCGCCACCGCGCGCCGGCTGGGCAGCACCTACGTGCTCATGGGCCCCCCGGGCCGCCGCCGCGGTTGGCGCCGGTTCAGGGAGTCACTGCTCATGCAGGTGCTGGATGAGCTGCCGGGGGTGGATGTGCGGTTGGTCACCGATCCAGCGCTGCGGGGCGACAGCGGTGGCAAGGCCGAGCAGTGAGCCGCGGGGCGGCGCGGGGCGTCGGGGATTTGTCGAGCAGCGTCCGTTCCGTGTTTTGTTTTGAGGATTGGTTCCGCGCGGAACCAATCCTCTTTTTGAATCCCCCAACGGAGCCTCGGACAGGTGTGTTCCCGACAGCGCGCCGGCACAAGGCGGCCCCGCACAGCGATCGACCCGCCAGGGAAAGCGGGCCGATCGAAGGGGATCGGCCCGCCGGGGGAAGCGGGCCGATCGGGGAGGGAATGAGGGAGGGATGCTCCTCGACGGCTGTGATGCCCATGTCGCGGGAAATCAAACGTCGAAATTTTTTGTCGGCTACGCTGGAGCAGAACGGGGTTTCTGAATGCGTTTCATTCGCCACAATCCGCACAATTCGCTCGAGTCGCGGGAGCCGGTCGACGCGGGCACGGCCCTCCCGGGGCGGGCCACCCCGATGGCGGTGCCCGCGCGCCACGAGGTGCTGGGCACGCCGCTCCAGCCGCCGTTCCCCGAGGGCGTGCGGATCGCGCTGCTGGCGATGGGGTGCTTCTGGGGCGCCGAGCGGATCTTCTGGCAGGCCCCCGGCGTTTACACCACCGCGGTGGGCTACTCCGGCGGCCACACGCCCAACCCCACCTATGAGGAGGTCTGCTCGGGTGGCACCGGCCACGCGGAGACGGTGCTGGTGGCCTTCGATCCCGCGGCGATCCCCTACGAGGAGCTCCTGCGGCTCTTCTGGGAGGGCCACGACCCCACGCAGGGCATGCGCCAGGGCAACGACGTCGGCACCCAGTATCGCTCGGCGATCTACTGGCACGAGGACCCCCAGCGGCAGGCCGCGCTCGCCTCGCGCGACGCCTTCCAGGTCGCGCTCACGCAGGCGGGGCGCGGCTCGATCACCACGGAGATCGCCCCGGCGGGCCCCTTCTACTGCGCCGAGGATTACCACCAGCAGTACCTCGCCAAGAACCCCGGCGGCTACTGCGGCTTGGGCGGCACCGGCGTGAGCTGCCCGGTGGGCGTGGGCGTCTCGCCGCCCCCGACGAGCGGCGACTGAGCCGAAGCCCAGCCGCCGCTCCGCCCTTGCTTGCCCCCCGGCGCGGGGGGTACCTCGGCCTAGCCGGTCGATGTGGGGGTGACTGCCGGCTGTGGCGCGGGCGCCGGCGGGGGGGCCCACCCGTCGGGATGGGGCCCGCCCAGCGTGGGCACGTCGGAGGGGTACACCTCGTTGCCGTGAATCGCGTGATCGCCGACCTCGAGCTCCTCGTCGGAGAGGCGCAGCGGGATGAACAGCCCCACCAGCTTCAGGATGAGGAAGGTCATGATCGCGGTGAACCCGATCACCCACAGCGCGGCGAGCGCCTGCCACTTCAGCAGGTGCAGACCGCCGACCACCGAGATCGACGCGGTTTTGCCGACCCCGAAGTACTCGATCACGTGCGAGTTGGCGAGCAGGCCGACCAGCAGGCCGCCGGCCAGCCCGGCGACGCCGTGTGTGTAGATCACTCCGAGCGTGTCGTCCACGTGCCGGAAGACCGGCGCGCGGCTGAGGAAGCGGATCGCCATCCACACGAGCGTCGACGCCACCACGCCGATGATCAGCGCGCCGTATCCGTTCACGAAGCCCGCCGCCGGCGTGATCGCCACGAGACCGGTGATCATGCCGTTGACCGAGCCCAGCAGCGAGGGCTTTTCGCGGAACGCGTAATCCCAGCCGATCCACACCATCACGGCAACCGCGGTGCAGAGGTTGGTGTTCAGCACCGCGGCCGACGCGTTGGCGCCGGCGTAGTAGGAGTCGCCGCCGTTGAACCCGTTCCACCCCAACCACAGCAGACCCGCGCCGACCATCACCATCAGCAGGTTGTTGGGCGCGTCCACCTCGCGGTCGCGCTTCAGGCGCGGTCCGATCACCGCGGCGAACACGAACCCGGACACACCGGCGGCGAGGTGGATCACGTAGCCACCCGAGTAGTCCACCGCGCCATGCGAGGCGAAGAAGCCGCCTCCCCAGATCAGGAACGCGTTCACCGCATACACCCCGGTGATCCACAGCAGCACATACGGGATCCACGCCTTGAAGTTGACCCGGCCCAGCACCGAGCCGAGCGCGAGGATCGGCGTGATCGCGGCGAACACGAACTGGAAGTACGCGAGCGTGGAGGTCGGGAAGTGGAACGGCGGCCCCGTGGTGATCGACGGGATTTCCGCCTTGCCCTCCTCGCCGATGTGGCCAAGGATCGAGCCCGGTTCGCCGAGGGCCGTCCCAAAGAAACCTTTGGTGCCGAATATTCCCCCGCCCGAGTGCGCAATCGGGTTGCCGAAGCCCATCTTGAATGCCCACAGGCACCACGCGATCAGCACCAGACAGAACGCCACGAACGTGAGCATCATGCTGTTGACCGACCAGCGCTTCTGCATCACCCCGCCGTACAGCACGGCCAGGCCGGGCACGCTCATCAGCCCCACCAGCGTGGCGGCGGTCATCTGCCAGGCGTTGTCGCCCGGATTGAGCCACGATTGGTACGGGATCCATTCGGCTACCCCCAGCAAAGCGGACATACGCCTCCATTCCTCCTGCTCGTGTACATGTGCGTGGGCATGGCTTGCGTGCCGCTGCTCAGAAGCGCGCGGCACGCAATGGGCACATCAAAGCCGGCGGCGCCGCTCGCGGGTAGGGAGCAATGGCCAAGAGCGGGGCGCCCCGTTTGGACATCTGGATAGGACCCCCCCGCCGGGCCGCGGGCCGCGGTTCGCGCCAGCCGCGCGTCGACGCCCCTCAGGAGCCCCGGTACGGCAGCCCCGCGCGGCCACAGGCCGCCCGCAGTTCCCCGCGCGTGGCCACCAACAGGCTCCGTTCGGGGGAGGCACACATCTCCCGCGCCCGCGCGCCGCACACGTGCAGGTCGACCCCTCCGGTGGTGCTGGCGAAGCTCACCTCGACACAGCCCTCGCGCGTGGACGGCGCGCCGGTCAGCCCGATCACCACCACCGCGCACACCCCCGCCAGCAGCGCGAGCGCGACCAGGGCGACCGCCACGCGGCCCCCCCGGGTCCACTCGAGCGGCTCCGAAAGTCGCCGCTGCTGCCCCACCATCACCATCTCGAGCGCCAGTCTATGGTGCCCGGCCACGCGCGAGAGCGGGGCGTCCGGTGTTGGGCGCCGGATCGGCGCGCGTTACTGCGCCGGCGCGTCCGGTGCGTCCGGCGCGTCCGGCGCCGGGGCCGGGGCCGGGGCCGGGGCGTGGTGCACGTCGTGCGCGGGGGCCGGGGCCGGGACCGGGGCGTCGTCGGCGTCGTGCGCGGGGACCGGCTCATCGCCGGACCGCTCGGCGGCGGTGGGCTGGAAGGCGA
The DNA here is from genome assembly GCA_009781575.1 of Solirubrobacterales bacterium. Classification (GTDB taxonomy): domain Bacteria; phylum Actinomycetota; class Thermoleophilia; order Solirubrobacterales; family Solirubrobacteraceae; genus Palsa-744. The sequence goes on along the minus strand of WQXW01000005.1, from coordinate 7,960 downwards.
GCGCGGTGGAGTTGATGCACCAGCGCTGCCCCGTCGGGCCGGGGCCGTCGTCGAAGACGTGCCCGAGGTGGCCGCCGCAGCGGCGGCAGCGCACCTCGATGCGGTGCATCAGCATGCTGTTGTCCTCGCGCAGCTCCACCGCCTCCGCGACGGCCGGCTCGGTGAAGCTCGGCCAGCCGGTGCCCGACTCGAACTTGGTGTCGGAGCGGAACAGCTCCGCGCCGCACCCCGCGCAGCGATAGGTGCCGTCGTCCTTGTTGTAGACGTACTCGCCGGTGAACGGCGGCTCGGTGCCGGCCCGCCGCAGCACCTCGTACTGCTCGGGGCTCAGCTCCCGGCGCCACTCCTCCTCGCTTTTGAGCGGCTCCCGCGTGTCCATGTGGCCCGTTCTAGCATCTCAGCGCGCTCTTGTCCGCTTCACGGCGAGCGCTTGCCGCGCCGGCACGTTGCGTCGAACACACCTGTCGGAGGCGCCGTTGGGGGATTCAAAAAGAGGATTGGTTCCGCGCGGAACCAATCCAAAAAACAAAACACGCAACGGCCGGAGCTCGGCTCGACCGGCGAGCGAGCGCGCTCAGCGGTGCGCCACCGCGCCCCCCGCTCCGCTGCTATCCTGATCCTTACGTTCACGTCAGGTTTGCCACTCCGCGACCGCCCCTCGCACAACGAGCACACCTACCGGTGGTGGGCGCTGTCGTGCACGAGCGTGGGCATGCTGCTGGCGGCGACCAACTCGGGCACGCTGATCATCGCGCTGCCCGACCTCGAGCGCTCGCTGCACACGAGCCTGCTGGCGCTGGTGTGGGTGATCCTGGCCTACATGATCGCCGCCACGGTGCTGGTGATGACCGCCGGCCGGCTGTCGGACCTCTTCGGGCGCAAGCGCGCCTATGTGGGCGGCTTCGTGGTGTTCGCGCTGGCCTCGCTGGGCGCGGGCTTCTCGCCCGACGCCACCGTGCTGATCCTCTGGCGGATCCTGCAGGGGGTCGGCTCGGCGTTCCTGTTCGCCAACGCCGCCGCGCTGGTGACCGACGCGTTCCCGCGCGAGCAGCTGGGCCTCGCGATGGGCGCCAACACGATGGTGGCCGCGATCGGGCTGGTGCTGGGGCCGGTGCTGGGCGGCGCGCTGGTTGCGATCTCCTGGCACTGGGTGTTCTGGTTCAACGTGCCCCTCGCGCTGGCCGGCGCCGCGTGGGGCGCGCTGATCCTGCGGGAGCTGGCCAAGCCCGATCAGGTGCGCGGCTACGACGCGCTCGGCACCGCCACCTTCGTGGTCGGCCTCACCGGGCTCGTGCTGGGCATCTCGCGCGGGGGCATAAGCGGATGGCACGACCCGCTCGTGGCCGGCTCGCTGGCGGCCGCCGCGCTGCTGTTGCCGGCGTGGGTGCTGATCGAGCGCCGCTCGCGCGCGCCGATGCTCGACCTGAGCATCTTCGAGAGCCGGCTCTTCTCGGCCTCGGCCGCGGCGGCCTTCATCAACGGCCTCGCGCGCTTTGCGCTGATGTTCCTGTTCGTGTTCTACTTCCAGGGCGCGCAGGGCGCCGATCCGATCACCGCCGGCGTGCAGCTGATCCCGCTGGCGCTGGGCATGCTGATCGCCTCCCCCATCGCCGGCATCTACGCCGACCGCCACGGCTCGCGCGGGCTGGCCGCCGCGGGCATGCTCGTCACCGCCGCGGGCCTCGCGGCGATGACCACGCTGCAGGTGCACAGCCCCTACTGGCAGAGCGCACTGTGGCTGGCGCTCGTGGGCGTGGGCTCGGGCATGTTCAACAGCCCCAACACCGCCGCGATGATGGGCGCCGTGCCGGCGCACCGGCGCGGGATCGCCGCCGGCGCGCGCACGCTCCTGCAGAACACCGGCGCGGTCATATCGATCGCGTTCGTGCTGGCGATCATCACATCCTCGGTGCCCCGCTCCACCCTCTTTGCGGTCTTCTCCGGGCTGGCCAAAGGGCTCTCCGAGGAGAAGCTGGCGCCGTTCATCGAAAATCTCCACGTCGCGCTCTGGGCGCTGGCCGCCACCTCGCTCGTGGGCGTGGCGGTGTGCCTCATGCGCCCGCGCCACAGCCACGCCGCCGCCGCCGCCCGCGAGGCCGCCTCCCCCGCCCGTGAGGCCGCCGCCCCGGCCCGCGAGGCCGCCTCCCCGGCCCGTGAGGCCGCCTCCCCCGCCCAGGAGGCCGCCGCACATGCCCGCTGAGCGCCAGGGCAACCTCCTGCGCATCGGCGACGTGGCGCGCATGGTGGGCACCACGCCGCGCACGATCCGCTACTACGAGGAGCTCGGGCTGCTGCCCCCCGCGCCCGGGCGGCGCTCGGGCGGGCACCGGCTCTACACCGAGGAGGAGGTCGAGCGGCTGCGCGAGGTGATGCGCCTGAAGAGCCTGCTGGGCGTGTCGCTGAAGGAGCTGGAGACGCTGCTGGCGGCCGAGGAGGCGCGCGCGCTGCTGCGGGCACAGCTGCGCCGCGAGGACGTCGACCCCGAGCGCCGGCGCGAGCTGCTGGGCGAGGCGCTGGGGCACCTCGATCGCCAGCTCGAGCTGGTGCGCCACCGCCGCGCCGAGCTCGAACGGCTGCAGGAGGAGCTCGCCGAGCGGCGCGCGCTGGTGCGCCGCAGGATCCGGGAGCTCGACCCGCAGCCCGCGGGGGCCGCACGATGATCCCCGCCTGTGGCACCACGTGGTGCCGTTCCTGGCCGCGCACCTAAAAGACCGATAAGCCGCCCCGAGCGGGCGCGGGGCTTAGTACGCTCTTGCCATGCCACCTGTGGAGAGCAGGGCAGCTCCCGTCGCAGGCGCTTCCGATGACGCGGCATTGGCGCAGCAGTGGCGACGGCTGGGGCGCGCCGCGACCTTCGTCTGTCTGCTGTGCGGCCCGCCGCTCTTCGTGCTGCTGTACTCGGTCGACGGCTGGCCGCTGCGGTACGCGATTCTGGCCACGGTGATCGCGGTGCCCGCGCTTCGCGGGCTGATCGACATGCTCGCCAACCGCCTGATCCCGCGGCCCACCCTGCTGGGCGCCTCGCGCGAGGAGCTGCTGGAGGACGCCGGCCGGCGGCGCGCGCTGTGGTTCTGGCGGGGCAAGTGGAAACTGGCGCTCACCCTCACGGTGCTGTTCCTCGTTGTCACCGGGGTGATCGCGTTCTTCGGCGGGCCCGGGCCGGCGAGCCTGCTGGACGGCATCGAACCGTCGTCGGTCGCGGGACTGATCCTGCAGGTCGCGATCACGATGGTCGCGCTGTTCGCGATCAACCTGCTGGCGCTGATGGGCCCGCTGATCTTCATGGCAATCCGTCAGGCGCGCGGCTATGAGCCGGGTGACGCCAACTGGGGCGTGAAGCTCGACGACGTGCGCGGGCAGGCCGAGCCCAAGGAAGAGATCAAGCGCGTGATCACGCTGTGGCAATCGGGCGATGAGTTTCGCAAGGCCGGCGGCAAGCCGGAGCGCGGCCTGCTGTTCATCGGCCCGCCCGGCACCGGCAAGACGATGCTGTCCAAGGCGATCGCCACCTCCTTCAACTCGCCGATCGTCACCATGCCGGGCTCCGGCTTCGCGGGCACCTTCATCGGCATCGACGTGCTGGCGGTGCAGTTCTTGATCCGCAAGGCGCGCCGCCTTGCGCGTAAGTGGGGCGGGCAGTGCATCATCTTCATCGACGAGATCGACGCGGTTGGCATGCGCCGCGCGGCGCTCGGCGGCGGCTCCACCGCGGGCAGGATGGCGCCACCCGACTCGGTCGGGCTGCGCCCATTCGAGGAGTTCGCCTTTTACGGTCCAAATGGCGCGCTGAACCCCAGCGGCGATCTGATTCTCGAGACACAGGCGTGGCGCGATCAGCTGTTCGCCGCGCGCGCCGGCGCGCCGGCGCCGGTGTACCCGCAGTGGTTCACACGGTTCAGCGCGGGCTTCAACAACTTCATCTTTCCCGGCGGCATGGGGGGCGGAGGCGGGCTGGCGCTCAACCAGCTGCTCGTGCAGATGGACGGGGTCGACCAGCCGCGGGGCATGCGCAAGTTCATGACCAACCGCCTCAACATCCTGCTGGACGCCTCCTACGTGGTGCCGCGCAAGCTCGGCAACATGCAGTTGCGCCCCGCGCCGCCCACGCCCCGGCCCGAGCAGCTGTACTTCATCGGCGCCACCAACGTGCCGATCGATCGCCTCGATCCCGCGCTGATCCGTCCCGGGCGCATGGGACGCCACATCTGGTTCCGCACACCCACCGCAGATGACCGCAAGGACATCTTCGACCTCTACCTCGCCAAGGTCGACCACGACCGCGAACTCGACTCCGAGCGCCGCCGCGACGAGCTCGCGCGCATCACCAACGGCTACTCGCCGGCGATGATCGAGCAGGTGTGCTCGATGGCGCTCACCTACGCCCACTCCGACGGGCGCCAGCGCTTCGAGTGGGGCGACCTGGTGGAAGCGATGACCACGATCGAGTCGGGCACCGCGCAGGGTGTCAACTACGTGCCCGACGAGACGCGCGCGGTGGCGATCCACGAGGCCGGCCACGCGGTGGCCAGCCACGTGTACATGCACGATGTGCTCTCCACGCGCCTGTCGATCCGCAAGCGCGGCGGCTCGCTCGGCCACCACCAGGCGATCGAGCGCGAGGAGCGCTTCTCCTCCTGGCGCCACGAGGAGGTGGGCAAGCTCGTGTGGACGCTCGGCGCGATGGCCGCCGAGCACGTGTTCTACGGCGAGAACTCCACCGGCGTGGGCGGCGATGTGCAGAGCGCCACCACCCGCGCCGCATGGATGGTGGGCATGTGTGGCATGGGCCCCGAGCCGATCGACCTCAACGGCCGGCGGTTCGCCTCAGAGGAGGAGCGCGCGGAGGAGGAGGAGCGCGTGATGGCGCGCTTCGAGCGCATCGGCTCCCAGATCATGAACCGCGCCGCCGGCATGCGCGAGTCGGGCGACCCGATCGCCTCGGTGCTGGCCGATCCCGGCAAGCGCCGTGCCGCCGCGCAGATCCTCGGTCAGGCCTACATCACCGCGGCCTGCCTGATCCGCCACAACCGCGAGGAGACGCTGTGCATCGCCGAGACGCTGGTCCAGCGCCGCGAGCTGCACGGCGACGAGGTGGTCGAAGTGCTCGACGCCGCCGAGCTGCACGCGCCGATGATCGATGTCAACGACGAGTCGATCTGGCCGAAGCTGTGAGCGAGCGACCGGATCCCCGCACGCGCCCACCCGATCCGGCCGGCACACGCCCAAAGGTCGACCCGGCCACACTCGAGCCGAGCCACGAGCAGCTCGCGCTGCCGCCGGGCGGCTCCTCGCAGGAGCGCGCGCGTGAGCCGCCCGGCACGCCGTCCGCCCAGGAGCCGAACGCCGCAGGGGCCGCGGGCACGGCAGGCACGGCAGGCGCGACAGGCGCGACAGGCGCGGCGGGCGCGACAGGGACAGCAGGAGCCGCGGGAGCCGCGGGAGCGGCCGGCGCTGCGCTCACCCGGCGCGGAGTCGCGCGCTGGCCCCCGCCCGCCACGCGCGCCGCGGGCGCGGGCGACTCCGCCGCCCGAGCCGGCGCCGCGGGAGCTGCCGCCCCGAGAGCTGGCGCGGCCGGGGCCGCCGGGGCCGGGGCCGGGGCCGGAGGGGCCGGAGCCGGAGCCGCCCAGCGGGGCGGCGCGGTTGCGAGCGCCTCCGCGGAACGGGGCGGCGCGGTTGGTGGCGGCTCCGCTCAGCTGGCACCGGGGGCGGGGAGCGGCGGCGCCACGCGCTACTCGGCGCGCTTCCAGTTCCTGTTCGGCGCGCTGGGCGCGCTGGCGGTGTGCGTGATCGCGCTCAGCGTGGCGGTGATCGGCAAGCCGGCGTCCGCGCCGGGCGCGCGCTGGTCGGCGTGGTCGCCCAGCACGAGCGGCGGCGACGTGGCGCAGCAGATCGCGGCGCACGTGGCGCCGGAGTACCGCCTGCCCAACGGCCACCAGCTCCTGCAGGTCACCGGCGGGCCGCAGGCAATCGGCGGCCAGCCGGTGGTGCTGGCGCTGCGCACCTCCGGGGCCAACCCGACGGCGCTGCCGGACAACGGCGTGTTCTACGAGCTGTGCGGCGAAGGGCCCCACTGCTCGATCGTGGGCGGCAAGGCGTCGTTGCAGCGCGGACTGCTGGTGCGGCGCGAGGCGCTCGAGCTGGCGCTGTACACCTTCCACTACATCGGCGGCACCAGCCAGGTGCTGGTCACCTTCCCGCCGCCGCCCTCCAACGGTGCGAGTGCGAGCGCCTCGCACCACGCCGCCGAACACAGCTCCTTCCAATTCACGACGATCACCGGATCGCCGTCGGGGCAGCCGCCCAGCCGCGTGCTGCTGTTCAGGCCCGAAGATGTGGCGGCGGAGATGGAACAGCCGCTCAACCTGACCCTTCAGGGCGCGACACCCACGGTGAGTGACATGAACAGCTCCCCGGGCGCCCCGCTGGTGAATCGGCTGACGGCCAACCTCCTGTACGACTCGATCCTGATCCGCCAGCAGCAGTCCAGCCCGGTGCTGCTGTTGGAGTCACCCGGCCTCGGCGGCTGAGCGCGCAAAGCCGTTGCACCGCTCCACCGGCAGGCGCGGGTAGCGCGGGTAGGCCGGGTCCCAGCGGGAGCGCTGGCACAGCAGAAAGCGCGAACCACGCGTGTTGGGCACCTCGCGCCGATGGACGCACGCCTCGCACAACCCTCCGTACGGGCGACCCGGGACAGGCGAGACGGGCAACTGCGCCACAGCGCGGAGGGTACCTCTCTCAGGTCCGCGCATCCGCAGGCGCCGACGGTCTGTCGGGCAGCCGCGTGACCCACCAGTCGGCTGGGACGATGCGCATGGCAAGTTCGAAGGAGCCTCGATCGAGCGACTCGGCCAGCTGGGCAATGGCGACGAGATTCTCGCGCAGCCAGGCGTCCTCGACCGGCCCCACGGTCTGAGTGGCCGGGCTGACACGGCTCAGCGTCGGGCGGCTCCGGTGCTCCTCGAGCGGCTCGGACTCGTCGAGCACGCTGCCCCACCAGTACAGGCGACTGTAGAGCTCGACATGGCGGTCGACCACCTCGGCGTAGGTCCCCGCGCTGACCATCACGTCGGCCCAACGCCCCAGCACCTCCTGGCCATGAGCGAGCAGCGTGGTGATCAAGCGGTGCAGCTGCTCGCGACGCTCATCGTTGGCGAGCACCGCGTCGATCGCGGCGGCGAGACGCGGCGTGTCGTGCACCGCCTGCGAGCCGGTCGCGAGCGCGGCGTCGCCGAGCTCGCCGTCGGGAACGAGACCGGCGAGCTCGAGCAGGCCGCCCCATACCAGGCGCGCGGCGCGCACGAGCTCGAACAGCGCGAACTGCGCGAGTACCGACCAGCGCTGGCGCTGGCGGCGTTCCAGCACCGCGTTGAGCACCGCCACGGTGACCGCGACCACGACCAGGCTGGCGAGGATGTTGGTGAGGAGCGCGTGGCGCGACCAGAACCCATCGTCGGCGAGGTCCCACGCGATCGCCCCGCAGAGGAGCAGCACGCTGAGTGCGGCCACGAGCCGCGTGGCGCGCACGTAGGTCCGATACGAGTTGGTGCGACGCGGACCGGCGGCGTGACGGGGCATATCCAGCCCGAGCGTATCGCGCTCGCCCCTCCTGCAATAATAGTTGAGCGCGCAACTATGGGGACCTTTCTGCGACTGCTCGGATTCCTGCGCCCGTACCGCCGGGGCGTGCTCGCCTCCCTGGTGCTGGCGGTGGGAGCGATGGTGATGACCGTGGCGCTCCCCTACCTGACCGGCCAGGCGGTGGAACGGATCAGCTCCGGCGCGGCCCACGCGGCGCACCACCGCGCGGCGCTGCGCGCGGGCGATGAGCGCGCGTTGCGCGCGCTGGCGCTGGCGATCGCGGGGGCGGTGCTGGCACGCTGGGTGCTGACCTACGCGCGGCGCATGCTCGCGGGCAGCGTGTCGCTGGGCATCGAGTACGACCTGCGCGAGCGCCTCTACG
>WQXW01000004.1 GCA_009781575.1 Solirubrobacterales bacterium | reverse complement strand
CGTGCGATCACGAGCGTTATGGCCAAGCCGATCAGAGGATCGGCGGCGGGGACGCCGAGCGCGACCATCGCCGCGGAGGCGACCACGGCGAGGCTCACGTGGGCATCCGCTCGGGCGTGGTGGCCGTCGGCGATCAGCGCGGCGCTGTGCAGCCGCGTGCCGGCGCGCAGGCGGATACGCGCGGCGAGCACGTTGCCGGCGCACCCGATCACGCCGGCGAGCGCGAGCGCGCCGAGATGGCCGGGCGGGGACGGGTGGGCGAGCCGGCTGGCGGCCTCGACGGCGGCCACACACGCGCTGATGAAGATCGCCGCCACGACCGCGAGGCCCGCGCGGCGCTCCGCCACCGGCGAGCGGAGCGCGAACGCGACGCCCAGCGGGAGCGCAGTGAGCGCGTCGCCGAAGTTGTGGATCAGGTCAGCCAACAGTGCGATGCTGCCGCTCGCGACGAACACGAGCGTCTGCGCGACGGCGGCGAGCGCGAGCACGGCCAGGGACAGCGACACCGCACGGATGGCCTCGCGGGAGCGCTTGACGCTGTCGGCGACCAGCCCGTGCGAATGACCACGACCGCCCCCCGGGTTCCCGTGGGTGTGCTCGGCGCGCGCGGGGCGCGAGGCATGATCCGGCCCGGAGAGCCGCGGCGCGGTCAGATGGCGGTGGCGCCCTCGATACGGATGGCTGTGCCGCCGCCGACCGTGCCGATGCGCCGGCGAGCTCGTCGCTTGATCCACAGCCAAAGCCTACGGGGAAGCTGCTCGACGTAGCGGACGCTCACCGCGCGAGTCGCTCTAGCAACTCGCGATCCTCCTGCATGATGCGGCGCACGCGCTCCCTGAACAGAGGATCGTCGCGGCGGCGCTGCACAGCCTCGGTGAGCGCGTGCTTGACGGTCTCGTTCAGGCTCTTGCCTTCGGCTCGCGCGAGCGCCTCCGTGTCGGACGCCAGCTCGTCGTCGAGTCGCACGGTGAGATTCTTTGCCATGGTGTCATGGTAGCGTAACCCTGCGCGCGCGAGCATACGAACCCGGGGGGAGCCATGGATGGGCGCCTGTGTGCGGGCCAGCTATCGCTGCAGCAGCCGTCGCACTCCAACTGCCGCCAGCCCCACACAGCCGAAGCTGACCGTCGCAAACGACGCCCCCACGCCCGCCCGATAGGCGGTGTGGCCCTTCCACTCGGGTCGCACCACGAGCACGCCGAACGCGTTGGCGTTCGTCCACGCGCCGACCCCGAGCGGGAGCGCCACCCACCGTGGCAGCTGCGGCACCGCGCTGCCGATCAGCACCGACAGCGCGCCGAGCGCGATCAGGTCGAGGTGCCATTGACGCAGCCGTGCCGGCGAGCGCACTCCCACGCGGGCCGCCGCCTGTGGATCGTCCACCGCCAGCGCGTACGGCCACCCTGTGAGGGCGCCCAGCGCGAGCTCCACCAACCCCGACGCCACCAACGCGTCATTATTGTTGTGAGAAGAGTTCACTCTCACTCCTTTCGTTTGATGAACAGATGCATGCGAACTCGCTCAGCTCTCGCACGAGCTGCGCGGGGCGCTCGAGCATGACCATGTGACCGCACCCCTCCAGCACCACCGAGCGCAGACCGGGGACTGCTCGCGCAAGCTCCTCGGTGTCGGCCAGCGGCACGATCAGATCGCGCGCCCCGGCAATCGAGAGCACCGGACACCCCACGCGCTCGATCCCCTGAAGCGGATCGCTGCCGCCGACCGCGCGCACCACCGCGCGCACCCCGGGCGCGCCGACCCCATCCAGGAGCAGCGCGGCGGCCTCCGCGGAGAGGCCGCGCGGAGTGGACACGTACGGCCACAGCAGCGCCTGGCGCAGCCACGCCGAGCGCGCGATCGCACGCCGCGCGGCGGGTGGCAGCGGGAGGCCCGCGCCGAGCGCCTCCGCCCCGATCGCGAGCGTCGAGCGCGCGCGGTGGCGCATGAACCACCGCATGCGGCGCAGGCCGAGCAGCGCGGAGAACTGAAACACGCCGCCCCCGATGAGCGCCACGCCGGCGGCCGCGTCGGGGTGAGCGGCCGCGAAGCGGATCGCCACCGGCCCACTGAACGAATGTCCCACGACCACCACCGGGCCCAGCCCGAGCGTGGACGCCGCCGCGGCGAGCACATCCACGATCCGCTCGAGCGACACTGTCCCCGCGATCGGCTGCGAGCGCCCGAACCCCGGCAGGTCGAGAGCCACCACCCGCGAGCGCTCGCCGAGCGCGGGGAGCACCTGCAGCCAGTGGCGAGCGCAGCCGCCGAGTCCGTGCAACAGCAGCAACGTGGCCGTCTCGCCCCCGGGGTGCGCCCCGCATTCCAGCAGCGCCAGGCGCCGCCCGTCGAGCACGATCTCGCGCTCGCGCACCATCACCGTGGCGCCACATCCACGGCGCCCGTGGCGAGCAGTCCCCGCATGAGCACCGCCCGCGCGACCGCCAGCACCCGCTCGAACTCCTGTTGCGAGAGCGCCATATTGCCGGGCAGCAGATGGGCGGCGATCACGCCATCCCACGCGGCCCACAGAAACACCGCGATCGCGCGCGCGTCCGGCTCGTGCTCGAACCCCAACGCCGCGCGTTCCTCGACCCCCGGCGCAATACCCACCGCCAGCCCCTCCTCGATGGCCTCGGTGACCCGCTGGACCTCATCGCCAACGCGCCGCGCAACTCGCTCGGCGGCGGCCACCATCGGACCGCCCGCCGGCACCCCCGGCGGAGGAAAGCGAAAGAACCGAAACAGCCCGGGGTGCTCGCGCGCAAAGCGCAGATACGCCTCCGAGACTCCCAGCAGCCGGCCGACAGGATCGCCGCTCGCCGCCCACGCGTCATCGGTGCAGCGCTCGACGGTGTCGACCGCGCGAAGCACCAGCGCCGCGTACACCCCCTCCTTGCCGGCGAAGTGCCCGTAAAGCGACCCGAGCGCCACGTCGGCGCGCTCGGCGATCTGCTCGACAGTCGTCGCCTGATAGCCGGCGTCGAGAAAGAGCGATTCGGCGGCGTCGAGGATCGCCGCCGCGGTGCGCTGCTTGCGCCGCCCCTGCCGCGTGCTCGCGCCGGTCGACATGACCGCCGTAACACTACTACAAAACTAGAACGCGCCTCTAGTGGTGGATCTCCCGAAAATGCGCCAACGCCCCGGCGCCCGCTCCAGCGGCGGTGCCGGTCGAGCAGCGGCCGTTGCGTGTTTTGTTTTTTGGATTGGTTCCGCGCGGAACCAATCCTTTTTTTGAATCCCCCAACGGCTCCTCAGACAGGCGTGTTCGAGGCCGCGCGCCAGACCTGCCGCAAAGTGCGCATGCTCATTGCGCCCGTGCGGGCCTCCCGCGGCGCGGGAGGGGGGCTTTGGAGAAGTCGGCCGCGCGGACCGACTCCAGTTAGGCGAACAACTCCTCGACCGCAACGGCGAAGCCCGGCCGAGCAGCGGCCGTTTAGTGTTTTGTTTTGAGGATTGGTTCCGCGCGGAACCAATCCACTTTTGAATTCACCAACAGTGCCTGCGATAGGTGAAAACCGTTTCAGCGAGCGGAATCCTTATCCCTCCAGGAGCGCCTCACCCCATCTACAAGCACGTCGTCGAGGCCGGCGCCCCACGTCGTCCAGGGTTCGTTGCGCAGGGCGCCTGGCGCGACGCGTTGAGGTCAGCGCCCGGCGGCCTCGGTGACGCACAGGCCGCCCTGCGCGTGCTCGCCGAGCTCACCGCGCTGCTTCAGCCGGCTGATCGTCGATGCCACCACCGTGCGCTTGACCCCGGTCTCCTCGGCTATTTCGCTCGCCGTGATCCCGGGCCGCTCGGCCACCAGCTCGAGGATCGCGCGCTTGTTCGAGCCCGTCGCCGCGCGCGGCGGGCCGAGCGCGACCAGACCGCCGTCCCCCCGCTCCGCTCCGGCACCGTTTGCGCGCAGCTTGCCCGCGATCACGTCCAGCACCGTGCGCAACCGTTCGGCCTCCTCCACCATCGGCTGCAGCTCGAGCAGGCGCCTCTCCGCCGCCTGCTCGATCTCCTCGAGCCTCGGCGCCCCATCGCCGTTGCCATCGACGTCGTCGCGTTGGTCGCTGATCCGGTGGACCTGCATCTCTCTGCCGCGCAGTATGGCCGACCTCTCGGCTGTCTTGCCCATGTGCGCTCAAATGATAACAACATCAACACAATTGACAGTCACGTGAGTGGCGGCGCTGACCGGGTCGCAGCGGGCGTCGTGGTCAACACTTGTAAGCGTTTAGTAAACAGGTCTTGAAAACAGCGCCCCAACGCCTCAGCATGCGGCGGAGCCCTTGCCGCGCCTCACCCCCACCACGCGCCCCGCCGGCGCCGCGGCGTTTGTCGCGCTCGTCCTCGCCTGTTCTCTGCTCCTCGCGGGCTCGCTCGCGCGCGCGCCCACTGCTCGGGCGCTGATACTGCAGCCGCAGACGATCGACGGCCCGAGCGCCACGATCGGCGAACTCGGAGGGGTGGCGGTGTCGGCCGACGGCACCGGCGGGCTCGTGTATCTGAAGGAGGTCGGCGGGGTGCCGCACGTGTTCGCCGCGCGCTACGCGCAGGGCCACTGGCTGGCGCCCACTCGGGTCGACTCCGACAACCCCTACGCCGCCTCCTACCCGCGTGTCGCCGCCGCCGACAACGGCTGGCTGGTGGTCGTGTGGGTGACCCAGGTCGCCGCCGGGCAGGACGCGCTCTATGGGAGCACGCTCGGGCCGGGCGCCGAAAGCTTCGCGCCGGCCGAAATCGTCGACGCCAACGTCGGCAACGGGCAGGGGGCCAGCCCCTCGCTGGCACTGGCCTCAAACGGCGAAGGGCTCGTCGCCTACCGCGCGGTGATCGACAACTTCTCCGACTACTCCCAGCTGGGTGAAAACACCGCGCCGGTGCTGCGGCCCGGCGATGTGCTGGCCGACATTCGCGTGGCCCGCTACAACGGCCAGCTGTGGGGCTCGCCGCAGCGGGTCGACCGCGAACCCCAGCTCTCAACGCGCGCGCCCTCCGAAGCCAACGCGCCCCAGGCGGGGGTCGGGCGCCGGGGGCAGGCCGTGGTGGCGTGGCAGGAATCCGAAACCACCGGCACCGCGCGCATCTGGGCGCGCCGCGTGTTTCACTCTTCGCTCGGGCTCGCCCTGCAGGCCAGCCCGGTGAGCCTCGGCGGCGATCCGCTCGGCGCCGACGCCGATGCGTTCGCGCTCTCGGTCTCCGAACTCGGCGGCGCCACGGTGGTGAGTCACATCGCCCCCGAACCGGGCGCGCCGCCCACGCGCGCGCGCCTGTTCGCCAACACGCTGCCCGTCTCCACCGCGCCCGGCGCGTCTCAGTTCTCGGGCCCCGTGCCGTTCGCCCCCGGCGCGCGTGAAGTGGGCCCGCCCAGCGTCTCGGTCGACGATCAGGGCAACTTCCGCGTCGCGCTCACCACCGCGGGGCAGGCCGAGGTGTGGCGCGGCAGTGAAAGCGCCACCGCCACGCCCGAGACCGCGCTTGGGCCCACGCCCAGCGTCGCCGGCGCGCCGGTGCCCACGGTGCTCGCGCCCGAAGGCGGCGCGGTGAGCGCCTGGCCCGCCAGCGCGGGCCCGCTTCCCGGGGTGGCGGTGCGCGAGGACTATCCCAGCGGCGAGGCGCAGACGGGGCTGATCGCGGGGCGCATCGACGGCACGGTGTCGGGACTCGTGGCCGCCGGCTCCGAAAGCGGCGAGTCGCTGCTCGCCTTTCGCCAGGGCCCCTCCGGCGCGCCCGAGATCGTGGGCGACGGAGTCTCCGCGCCCCCACCGTCTCTCACCGTGGAAGCGCCCAACCGCTGGGTGCGCCCCGCCGCCGCGCGCGTCTCCTGGACCAGCGCCGAAGACGCCACCGGCGGGGTCACCTACGCGCTGCTGATCGACGGTCGCGTGGCCGCGCGGCGGCTCGCCGGGCTCAGCGCCGTGCCCGACCCGCGGCTGCTGGGCAGCGGCGTGCGCAACGTGCAGGTGCTCGCCAACGACGCCGCCGGCCAGCAGACGCTCAGCGCGCCCGCCAAGCTGATGGTCGACAGCCAACCTCCCGTGGCGAGGGTGCGCCGCCGCGGCCGCACGGTGACGGTGCGCGTGAGCGACGCGCAGTCCGGCGTGCGCGCCTCCGCCACGCGGGTCGCCTTCGGCGACGGCGCACACGCGCGCGGGCGCAGGAGCGCGAAGCACACATACCGTCGCCCCGGGCTGTACGTGATCACGGTTGCGATGCGCGACAACGTCGGCAACGCCACCACCGCGCATCTGCGCGTGAGCGTGCGATGAGCTCTCGCGCGCTGCCCATCTGCGCCCTCGCGGCGCTTCTGCTGCCGGCGTCCGCCGCCGCAGATTTCACCCCCATCCAGCTGCAGTCGACCAATCAGGTGGAACAGTTTGAAGTCGCCACCGAACCCGCGATCTCCGCCGACGGTCGCTACCTCGTCTTCACCGGAACGCTCGGCGGTGCGCAGGGCGTGTCGGGCATCTTTCGCAAGGACCTGCACACCGGCGCGCTCGCGCTGGTGGTGCGCGGCTCCGACGCCTCCGCGCCGTCGATCTCCGCCGACGGGCGGTATGTGAGCTTCACGGCGAGCGCACAGCTCACACCCACCGCGCAGCCGGGCAACAACGTGTACGTGCGCGACATGGACGTGCCCACGCCCACCGGCGAAGCGTGCACGAGCGCCGCCGAGCAGGCCGGTGCGCGCTGCCCCTACGAACTCGCCTCCGCGCTGGACGGCAGCGAAGAAGGCCTCGCCGGCGGCGCGATCGCCACCGCCCGCGTCGCGCTCAGCGCCGACGGGCGCGAGGTCGCGTTTGTCACCGACAACGCATCCGATCTGGAGAGCCACGACCCCGCCCACCTCGAAACGCCCGCCCACCAGGTGGTGGTGCGCTACCTCGACCCCAAGCGCACCGTGCTGGTGAGCCAGACGATGAAGTCACTCGCCGGCACGCCCGAACCGGTCCCGGGCGGTGCGGTGACGCGCACGCTCACCTCGGGCAGCGGCCCGCTGCTGCCCGCCGCCGCGCTCAGCGGCGACGGCTCCACGGTCGCCTGGCTCGGGGGGCACATCCCCGCGCAGGTGCCCACGCTCGCCGGCGAACGCGCGGTGATCGAACGCGAGGACGAATTCGAACCGTACGATGAGCCGCTCTGGCGCCGGATCGCCGACGGCCCCACCGCGCCCACGCGCCGCATGGTCGGCGGCGGCGACCCACTCGCGCCGGGCTGCCCCGCGGGAGGCACGCTCGAAGAGCCGGCCTGCCAGGGCCCCTTCCCGACGATCGACCAGAGCGTGAGGGGGGGCCAGGAATCCAACTACGGCTGGCTCGGGATCCACAACTACGACGGCGTCCCGCAGCTGAGCTTCGACGGCTGGACCGCCGCGCTGATCGGCGACCCCGACAGCGCCTCGAATCTCTTCATCGTCAACATGCACGAAGGTCTCGACCGCGTGCAGGCCCTGCGCCAACTCACGCGCGAGGTGCCACAGGCCGGCCAAATCCTCACCAACCCCGGCTTCCAGTCCGGATATGTGCCGGGCGCGGGGAACATCTTCGACCTTGCGATCTCGCCCGACGGCAGCCGCGTGGCGTTCACCACACAGCGCCAGCAGTTCCCGCTCGCGCCGCCCTACTACACCGAAACACCCACCGCGCACATCGGCGTGGTGGAACTGTACGAGATCGACCTCGCCAACGAGTCGCTCGTGCGAGTCACCCATGGGCCCGGCGACGGGCCGGCGTTCGAAGCCGGGGGTACGTCCGTGCCGACGACCAACGGTGCGCTGGCGCCCACGTTCACCGCCGACGGCCTCACGCTGGCGTTCGCCGACACCGCCTCAAACCTGGTGGGCGGCGACTCCAACGGCGCCAGCGACGTGTTCACCGTGACGGAGCTCCCCAACACCGATCAGCCCGGCCCTGTGCAGATCGGCCCGCAGCCGCCCACCCTGGAACCGGCCGCGGGGCTGTGGGGGCTGAGCGTCGTGCCGGTGCTCGAGCCCGACGGCAGCGTCACGCTCGACGTCGAGGTCCCCGGGGCGGGAAGATTGTCGGCCAGCGCGATGGCCGCGGTCCCGCAGCGCAGCCGCAGCGCCTCCGCCGCCGGGCGGGCGTCCCGGCGCACGCGCGCCGCCGCCGCCGCCGCCGGGCGGGCGTCACAGCGCCCTCGCGGCACAGTCGCCGGGCGGGCCTCGCGCCGCCCTCACCCCCCCATCCGCCGGCGCGCGACCGCGCGCAAGCGCACCGGCAAGCCGGCAGTCGTGCGGGAACGCACCGTGGCGAGCGCCGAAACGTCGACCGCGATCGCGGGCCTCGTCGAACTGCCGGTACACGTCAGCACCGGCTACCAGTCGCTGCTGCGCTCGCCGGCGGGCATATATGCGACCGTGCGCGTGCGCTTCACCGGCGCCGGCGGCCCGCCCCTGACGCACAGCGTGATGATCGAGCTGCGCGCGCAAACCCCGAAAACCACAGCGCCCAAGCGCGTGGCGGCGCACAGGCGAGCGCACGGACGCGGGCGCAGCCGGCCCGCGCCGCGGCGCAGCTGAGGTGACAGTCGGTGTCGAGACCGCATCTCGAAGTCCCCGTGCCGGCCCGGGTCCGCCTGGGCGCCATGAGGATGCGCGTTGGGCGGGAATCTGGCGCGGGCTCGAACACACCTGTCCGAGGCTCCGTTGGGGGATTCAAAAAGAGGATTCATTCCACGCGGAACCAATCCTTAAAACAAAACACGAAACGGACGCTGCTCGACCACCACTCTCGCATTTTGCGGAAATCTGGCGGTACCTTCCCACCGGTCGGCGGGCTCTCGGCCCGAGGGCCGTTGGCCGGCGGGCTGATGCGCGTCCTGCTCGCGCTGGCGATCGCGGCACTCCTCGCGAGCAGCGCGTCGGCCGCGGGGGGGTGGCACTCCGCCCAGCCGCTGCCCGAACCGGCGCCGGAAGGCGAGCGCAGCATCGAAGTGCCGGTGCCGCTCGGGCACATCGGCCAGATCAGCTTCTGGGCGCCCAACCGGGGGGTGCTGATCACCCAGGGCACCGAAGCGGTGGCGCCGGGGCTCTTCTACTACAACGGCGTCAGCTGGCGGCGCCTGTCCACCGTGTGCGGCGGCACCGACGGGCGCATCGCGTGGGCCGGCCCGGACGACTTCTGGACGATCTCCGATATGCAGGTCGGCCAGCGCTCGGGCCCGGGCGGAGTGTCGGAATCAGAAGGCCGCGACCGCTCGCTGTGCCACTTCCAGAACGGCAAGGTCGTGGCCTCATACGCCGAGCCGCTGGGGCTCACAACCTCCTACGGGCGCATGTTCGCCGCGGCGTGCTCGGGGCCCAGCGACTGCTGGTTTGCGGGCGAACGGCTGGAAGGCGCGCTGAACAGCGGCGCGTTTCACCTGCACTGGAACGGCAGCACGCTCACCCCGCTGCCCTCGCCCGAAGTGCCCGAACCGGGGCTCGAAGACCCCCCGCAGAACGTGCGCTCGCTGATCAGCTACGGCGGCCACTTCTACGAGGGAGTCCAGCCGGAAGGATCGCCAGAAGCCTCCGACTTCATTCACAAGCTGATCGAGGGCTCGAGCAGGACCTTCCAGCCGCTGCTCCTGGAAGGCCCGCCCGGCCAGCCCTTCACATTCAACTTCAACGGCAACGGGGAAACGTCATTCCAGTTCAGCGCCGCCGGCAAGTACCTCTGGGCAGCCGCCCCGGGCACGGTGCTGTTGTTGAACGGTCACGGCCAGTTCCAGCAACTGCTGCTCGCCGATCCTTCGGGGGCGCTCTCCGAAGCGTACATCGGCGGCGTGGCGGCGGAGCCGGGAACCGACGACGCGTGGATCTCGGTGGACCTCAACGGCGGGCCGGAAGGCAACTACGGCGGTCCGGGCGCGCGCACGCGCGTCACGCGCATCCACGCCCCGGTCGGGGAAACGGACGAAGCGAGCATAGACCCCCTCACCGTGCTGCCCGAAGCGGGAGAAGCGCTCGGCGACAAGGGCTCGGCCAGAGCGATCACCTGCCCCGCGCAGGGCGACTGCTGGGTCGTCACGGTCCAGGGATGGCTCTTTCACCTCGGCCCCAACTACCCCGAAGACCAGGACCCCAACTTCCAGAAGGTCATCACCTACCGGCCGCCCGACGCCAGCCTGCCGTTCATCGCGCCGGAAACCTTCCCCGAAGACGACTCCGGCGCGATCCCGCAGGTGCTCCCCCCGCTGCTGACGCCGCCCCCGCCCACGCCGCCGGCGCCCGCGCGCGTGGCGCTCTACTCGCACGTGAAGGAGCAGCTCGTCGGCCGCACCAGGCTGCGGGTGACATTCACGCTCGCCACCCGCTCGCGCGTGCGCCTGTTGGCGCTGCGCCACCATCGCCGCGTGGCCCAGAGCCGTGGCTACGTGCTCGCCGGCGGCCGCCACGCGCTCACCCTGCGTGTGCACCGCCGCGCGTGGCCGACGCGCCTGGAACTGCGCGTCCGCCCGCTCGGCCCGGTGCCCTGATCGCGCCGACCGCGGCGCGCAGCGGCCCAGGCGCGAGCGTGGGGTTCTGCTTTGGGCGCGGCTCCCTCCGGCGGTGCCGGTCGAGCAGCGGCCGTTGCGTGTTTTGTTTTGGGGATTGGTTCCGCGCGGAACGAATCCTCTTTTTGAATCCCCCAACGGCGCCTCAGACAGGCGTGTTCGAGGCCGCGCGCGCCGACGCAAGCCTTGACGGGCCCCTCGGAACCCGGCTCAGCGAGACGGTGAACGGGCGTAAGCCCGCTGCGGCGTGCGCGCGCTGCGGCGCAGCGAGACACCCGCCAGCGCGGCGAGCAACACGAGCGCCGGCAGCCACGGCGGCAGCGGGGCTCCTTCGCCGTGGCGATATGCCGCCATGTGGTGGACGTGCTGGACCGCCGCGCTCTCCTCCTCCTCGCGTTCGGCGGCGGCCACGGGCTGTGAGACCGGACTCTGCGCCGGCACCTGCACGGTGCCCGAGGGCGGGGTCGGGCGGGCCGCGCTCGGCGCGAGTGGCGGCGCGAAGGCGATGATCGGCGCCAGCTGCGCGGGCTGCACCGGCACCGGCGGCAGGACCGGCTGCAGAGGATGAACGTGGTGGACAACGGGCAGGACGGCCACGGGTGCCGGCGCGGGAGCCGGGGCCGGCGGTGGAGCGGGCGCGGGCGGCGCGGGCGGCGGCGGGGCCAGCGTCGGCCCGGGCGCGGGCGCGGGCGCCGGCGCGGGCGTCGGGGGCGGCACGCTCAGCGCGGCCTCCTGCACGGGCGCGGGCGGGTTGCGCAGCGGCACCGTGCCACAGGGCTGCTCGACGCTGCCGGCCGTCACGGTGACGGGCACCGACGCGGAGAGGCCGCCGCTCTGCACGGTCACGGTCGTGGTGCCGGCGTTGTAGGCACAGAAGAGCCCCGAGTGTTCATCCGCCACCGGCTTCCCGTTTGCCCCCTGCAGCACGGTGTTGGCTTCGGGGTTGGCCGGGTCGGGCTCCACGAAATCGCCGATGTCGGGGTTTGAGGAGGTGAAGCGGTATTCGGGGAAGATCGCGGTCGCGCACGCCGGGCCGTGGCAGGGGTCGGGGATCGGCACGTAGGGATCGGGCTTGCACACCGCCTCGTTGCCGCATTCCATCCCCGCCGGACGGCGCCGGGCGAGCGCTTCGAAGAGGGCGGGGCGGCTGCGGCGCAGCAGCGTGCCGCCGGTGGCGTTGATCGCGAGCGCCGCGATGTCGGGCTCGAGCTTGACGGTCACCCGCGCGCGGTTGGTGGTGGCGTTGCGCGTGGCGAGATCGACTTCGGCGAGCAGAAAGCCGCTGGCGCCCAGGAACTCGGTGTCGAGCTTGCCGAACGGCAGGCCGGTGTAGCCGAGCGTGCCGCTGCCGAACGCGGGGATCGAGATGCCGCCGGCCACGATGCTGAGCGCGGTGTTCTCCTGTGGGGCATCGAAGAAGTAGGCCGAGGCCACACCCGGCGAGAGCCCGCCCAACGGACACCCCGACGGGCCGGAGCCACCGCCGAGGATCGCGGCCACCTGGGGCGCGTCCACGGCCACGGTGCCCGCCTGGCTCAGGACGCTGCGGTAGCCGAGCACCAGCGCGGGCGCGTGCTCGTGCTTTGCCTGTGCGAGCTGCTGCGCGAGCCAGCACTGCTGTTCTGTGCCGAGCTCGGGCTTTGAGTAGTCGAGCACCACCACGCGCACCGCACCGCCGGCGCCGGCGCCGGCCGAGTCGAAGGAGAAGTACGCGCCCGCGCTGCCCGGCTGCGTGAGCGGCGTTATCCCCGGCGGCGCCGGCACGCTGCCCTGCGGCGCGTCGAGCGCACCGAAGGCGGAGGTGAAGCTCGTGAGCCTGCCGGTCGGGTCGAGGTCGGATTCGCTCGGCGCGGCGTAGGCCGGCAGGGTGCCGGCGGCGCTTGCAATCAGGCGCGCGTACCGTTCCTCCTCGCGCTGAAAGGCGGGCGGTTCGAGGAAGCTCGCCGGCCCGTTGTCGCCGAGCCCCGCGGCCAGATGGGGGCCGGTGTACAGAAACGCCCGCACACCCGGGGTCTGCGCGGCGCGTTCCAGCGCGTTGGCCAGCCATTCGTCGGGGCCGAGCTGGTCCTGGGCGAGGTCGGCGCAGGCGGTCGCGCACTGCGCGTTGCCGCCGATCGCGAAGGTGGCGTTGGCAGAAGCGGTCCTTTCCGGTGTCACCGCGAAGCCCGACGGCGGGGTGGCGCTGGAGGGGTAGCGCATCACACCGGCGGTCTGGATCGGGAGGGTCGACTGTTCACCGCCCCCGCCCGGCACGCCGAGGTTGATCGCGCCCGTCTGGCCGCCGACGGCCCAGCCTTCGCCACCGTCGGGCGGCAGCGCGAGCGCGAGCACCGCGTCGGGCATCACGGGAAAGTCGAAACCGCTGCCGCCCGGCGGGTGCGCGCCGCTGCGTTCCGGTGTGGGATAGTCGTTGTGCTCCTCATCGCGCCACCCGCCCGGGGTTTCGCGCAGCAGATACCCGCTGCCGGGCAGCGTGTAGGGGGCGGTGAGCACCGGCGCCTCGCCTTCGGCGGGCGGCTGCGAGAGCCCGTAGTCGCCGCTGAGATCCTGTGAGAGCCCGCCACCGTTGACGGTGTCGATCGAGACCACGGTGCGCAGCACGCCGCCTTCGCGGAACGGCGCGAGCGCGGCCGGGGAGCCGCTCACCTGCCCGGCCGGCGCGGGCAGCCACGGCGCGCCCGCGCTCTGGCGCTCGAACACTTCGCCGAAGGCGGTGGCAAACGCGGCGCCGCCGTCGGGCAGGCCGGCGACGCGCACCGGAATCTCGTACCTGCCCAGGAGGACCGAGTCGGCTTCGGTGTCGACTTCCCATCCGTTGCCGGCGTTGCGCAGCACACCGCCGATGTAGCTGTTGTTGCCTTCCTTGTAGTTGGGGGGGACCTGGTAGGTGACCAGCGCTTCGCCGCCGGCGAACGCGATCGAGGTGAAGTTGGCGCCTTCGGCGCCCGACAGCCCGGGGGGCAGCGCTTCCTGGGTCCAACTCTTGCCGTACCCGAGCAGCACCCCCTGCTGGCCGATCGCGTAGCCCTGACTCGGGTTTGAGGGGTTGAAGGCGATCCCCGTGAAGTTGTCGATCTGCGCGCTCGGCAGGCGCGCGGGGTCGGGCTCCCACAGCCCGGTGGACTGCAGCCACACCCACATCGCGCCGTGCGTGCCCACCGCGTAGGCGCGTTCGGGTTCGGGCCACGCGACCCCGCGCAGCGCGGGCTGGGTGGCTTTGCCGGTGGAGTCGAGCAGCGGTTCGGGCACCCATCCGCGACCCCCCGGGAAGTAGTGCGCGACCTGGCCGGAATCGCCGACCGCGATCGCCTGTGCGCCCAGCGCGCCGGGGGCCATCCCCGGCTGGGTGGCGACCGCAGTGAGCGGGCGGCGGAAGGGCACCGGCCATTCGCGCAGGCGATCGGGTTCGGGCGCGGTGGTGACGTGCGTGAGCTGATACCCGATCGGGTCGGCCAGCCATCCTTCCTGTGGCGAGGAGAAGGCGGCGCCGTTCTGTGTGCCGCTTTCGCCGCCGTTGCCGAGCACCCTGGTGAACTGATTCCCCTGCAGGCTGAGCGTGACGCCGTTGGACAGTCCGGTGATCACACGCGTGCCGTAGGGCCCGCCGGTGGGCCAGGCGAAGCTGCGGTACGCGCTGGGCGGCAGGCTCGAGGAGAGCGGCTCGGAGCACAGCGACGCGGCCACGGGCGGCGCGTCGCACCAGCTCGCGCTCACCCGCCGGGCGGAGAGGTCGTAGTAGAGCGTGAAGTCCACCGCGCGCTGGGGGCTCGGGAACGTCAGCTGCCCGTCCACCCACACGCCGGCGCTGGTGACAGTGAGCGGCTGCCCGTGTTCGAACGCGGCCACCCCGACAGGGACGCTTTCGTGGGTCGCGCTCGAGGGGACTTCGAAGGTGAGCTTGGACTGCGCGAACTGCGCGCCGAGCCCCGAGCCGAGCGTCTGCTTGACCCAGCGCCAATCGGCGCCGAGGGCCTGGCGCGCGAACAGCACAACGCCTTCTGTGTGGCCTTCGCCCTTGGCCAAAAGCCAGGCGTTCTGGGGCGAGGAGGCGTCGATCGCCAGCACCTTGAAGCCGGCCGTGGGCTGCGTGCAGCCTTCGGTGCCGCCGGCGGAGCCTTCGGTGGCGGTGCAGATCGGCTCACGCGTCCAGCCGTGGCCGTCGAAGAACAGCACCCCGTTCTGCACGCCGGGCCCGGTTTCGTGGGGCACCACGAACACCACCGTGCGATCGCCTTCGCCGTCAGTGGGCGCGATCAGCGTGCCTTCGGTGCCGTTGGCGGGGAACAGCGTCTCCCCCGGGTGGAGCACCGCGTTGGGGGTTTCCGCGGCCGGTTCGCCCGCCGGCTTCGGTGGGGCCGTCTGCGGTGCGGTGCTCGGCGGCGCGGTGCTCTGCGGTGTGGTGGCGACCGTGGGCGCCTCGCGCAGCAGGCCGCCGGGGTCGGCGGGCGAGCCGTCGGGGTCGCGCACGAGCAGCTGTTGCTGGTGGGCCTGGTCTTCGCCGGCGATCGCAACCCCGCCGGCCGGGGTGACACGTCCCGCGAGCGGCCCCGGGGCGGGCTTGAAGGAGGCGAGCGCCGCGCCTTTGGCGTCGACCGGCGGGGGCTGCAGCTGCCACACACCGCCGGCCCGGTAGCGGATGAGCACCATGCCGGAGCGCCCCTGCGCAAAGCCCCAGCTCTCGCCGGGGGACCCCTGGGGCGAGGAGCCGATCAACGTGGGCGCGCTTACGGGCAGCCCGATCACGGGCTGCGCGCTGGGCACGCCGCCCGTGGCGGACGCGTCGGCCGGCGAGCGCCCAGGCGAGGCGAGCGCAAGCGCAAGGACAACCGCCACGGCGGCGCTAAGCGCGAGCGCTGCGCCCGCGGCGGCCCGGCGCGAGGTGGCCCGGCGCGAACTCATCGAGCGCGCCGTCCACGCGCGCTTGGAGCGCCGGCGCGCACCGGACGGTGCTGGTTGGGCGTTGTCGGCATATAAACAGGTGCAATCTCTTTGCGGGATGCTTATGCTCTCCTGAAGCCGGTCGATCGACGTAAACATCTTGTGATCGTGGGCGATGTGAATGTCCTGTGGCGAGGCGACAGGGCAGGACGCGCGCGGGCACCGAGCACCCATGCGCGTCCGGAGATATGCGCGCCGAAAGCGGCCACCTCGGATCTCCGGGCTCGCTGAGGCGATCCCGGAGGGGATCTCTATGGCGCGGCCTTCGAAAGCCGGCGCGCCATCAACAGGATACTAAACAGCAACGTCGAGTTGACGCTCGGCTGAGACTCAGCGGCCCAGCGCACTGGTCGGGGAGGAGCTGATGTGGACGTGTGGGGTGGCACCTGCTCGCCGGCTCGCGGAGCGCGGCGCCTCGTGGGCGCCCGCTCTGGCGGCACCGGCCCAGCAGCGTCCGTTGCGTGTTTTGTTTTAAGGATTGGTTCCGCGCGGAACGAATCCTCTTTTTGAATCCCCCAACGGCGCCTCCGACAGACGTCTTCAAGGCCGACTGACTGCTGCGCTCTCCAGCGCAGAGACGACCCGCAAAGTGGTGATCGCCCGTAGAGAGTTTGCGTTTCGGCCAACCGAGGTCGAGTGGCGCATGCGCGGCGTTGCGCCCGAGCCGCTGAAGGACCATTTCGTGGTGATCAACCGCCGCCGGTATCCCCCCAAGCAGGTCATCGAGGCGCTCACCGGACTGGATCGGGCAGAGTTCACCACGCACGATGCGCGGCGCATCGTCACCGGTCTCGGCTTTGCAGCGGGCCGGCGCAGCTCGGCGACCGGCCAGGGCGGCCGGAAGCGAGGCGACGGTGGGCAGCCCTCCGGGCGGGCGGATCGCTCGCGGCAACGCTCACGTGGTGTGATCACAACCGTGCGCCCGAGCGCAGCTGACCTCGAGCCGTTCGTCGGTGAGTGGGTCGCGACAAGGGGATCGGAGGTGCTGGTCGCGGCGTTGGATCCGCGCGCGGTGGTGGGCTGGCTGGCCGAACACGGCATGCAGGCGGACAGCATGTTCCGTGTGGCGAGCGCGCCGTTGCAGGCCGGCGGCGCGGCTCCGTCGTGAGACACGCCTTCCAGGCCCTCCCAGGTTTGGCGGGACGAGCGCGGGCGGTTGTGGATCTGGTTGTCGAAGGGCTGGAGCTCGCGCCGCAGGCGTGCCTGCTGGATACCGGAGCCACAGAGGTGCGGATGGGCAGGCAGGTGTCCGAGCTCGCGGGCATGGAGCTGGATGAGTCGCTGACCCAGGAGGCGGTGATCGGTGGTCTTCAGATCACCGGCGTTGGGGCCGCGGTTCACCTGGAGCTGCGCCAGGGCGGGGAGAGCCACGCGTGGAGCCCCACCGTGTACTTCTGCGATCCCTGGCACTGGGCGTTCGGTCTGCTGGGCCTCGCCGGCATGGACCCATTCCGCGTGACGATCGACAGTTACGAGGAGTGGTCGGAGTTGCGGCTGCGAGGGGGATAGCGCCGAGGTGCGGGTGCTGCACACCAATTCGAAGGTCGTGGCAGCGCGACCGACCGCGGGGTGGGGTCGGCGGTGGACACCGCGCTCATCCCCTCGGCTGGGGCTCGAGCTCGCGCAAGAAGAAGGCCGAGGCGGCCCTCAGGATCTCATTGGCCCGCCGCAGCTCCGCGTTCTCGCGCTCGAGCTCTGAGCTGCGCGCGGTCTCCGCGCTGGTGGTGCCGGCGCGCAGGCCGCCGTCGACCTCCGCCTGGCGCACCCACTTGCGTAACGTCTCACCGGTGACGCCGCACTCCTGGGCGATCGCGGTGATCGCGCGCCATTCGCTCGAGTACGGTGACCGCAGCGATGATCAGCTGCAGCCGTGCGCATCCGCTGTGACTGAGCGAATGAGCTCGGACTGTACGAGGGAGAGGAATCGGCCGCCGTGTCGGCGTCGTACGGCAGCTCAGGCGTCATGCCAGCGGATCGCTGTGGAGCTGAGCGGGCGCCAGCCGCTCACGCCGATAGAGGCCAGTGGCATCCTCTTCACGACGACCGGCGAGTTCGGTGATGAACTGCCAGGGATCCTCTGGCTGCTTGGCCGTCGTGCGCAGCCTCCACACCTGAGCCGTGTCCGCCCGGGTGCGACTGCAGATGGCGCCGATGTGGGCGAGCACCAGCCCAGTCGCCTTGATGGGGTCGTGGCCGGCGGCGATCGCAACCACGAGGCTGAGATGGGTCTGGCACAGCACCGAGAGCTCTCTGGGGAGGCTGAGCATGTTGGCGTCGGTGGTGATCAGGCCATCCCAAGGGCGGCCGTGGACGTGAAGGGCATGCAGGATCTGCCAATCCTCAAACGCCGGCAGCCGCGCGTCGATGCGACGGATCGGAACCAACTCGACATTCTCCTCGAGATGCTCCTGAAGGGCCCTCGCGATCGGCTCAGGGAAGTTCTGGTCGAGCGCGAAGAGGTGCGGCATCGCTGCCGCCGATCAGGCCGCCGCGGCGAGGTCCGGTTGCAGCTCGCGCTCGAGGTCGAGCGCCTGCTCGATGTCGGCAAGCTCGATCGCCGGGTACAGGTCCTTGATCCGCTCCGCGGTGAAGCCGCGACGGCGCAGGGCGGCGAGCGCCTCGGTCTCGATGCGGGTGCGATGCACGTGAGGCGCGCCGGAGAGCTTGCCCGGCAGTATGCGAAGCCGCGGTCGCGGACTGAAGAGATCGGGCCCACGCACTTGCCGTCCGATCTCGAGCGGACGCAGGAGCTCGAGCGCGGCGACGCCGAGCACAGCTTGCCCGTCGGGATGCTCGGGAGATGGCTCGGCGTCGATCACGATCCGTCCCCCGCGGTCCACGGCGACGTTGGGGCTGCCCTCCTCGGTCCAAAGCGCAAGGTCGAGAGCGCTCAGCTCCCGGAGCGCGGTGCGCACAGCCCTCATCGCGGTTGCCGGGACCGTGTGTCCATCGGGGGCAGTCTTTGAGGCGCGCAGCCAGGCGATGATGCGCAGAGCGAGCAGATCGCTGTAGGACCAGAGCTTGACGCGCACCGAGGAGACGCCGGGAACGAGGATCTGCTCGCGAGCCCAGTAGTGCACGGTCGACTTCGGCACACCCGAGAGGGCGGCCGCACGCTTGGCGGTGTAGGCGCCGCGGGGATCCATGACAACAGTATTGCCGCATTGGGGGACGGACCCGAGTCAGCGGCGCTGAACAGCGTGCGGTGGCACCACTCCGTGCTCGCCTGCCAGCCGATCGACCGCCGCTCATCCCCTGTGCTGCGGCTCGAGCTCGCGCAGGAAAGGCCGACGCGGCCCTCAGGATCTCATTAGCGCGCCGCAACTCGGCGTTCTCGCGTTCGAGCTCTGAGATGCGCTGTGTCTCCGCGCTCGTGGTCCCGGCTCGCATGCCGCCGTCCACCTCGGCCTGGCGCACCCACTTGCGCAACGTCTCGCCGGTGACCCCGCACTCCTGGGCGATCGCGGTGATCGCTCGCCATTCGCTCGAGTACTCGCCGCGCCGGTCGAACACCAGCTGCACGGCGTGCTCACGCACCTGGGTCGGATAGCGCTTGGTGGTCCTGCTCTCCGGGCCACCCTCGTTCAAGCGATCGGGCCTCCAGAGTTTCCGAGAGGCTTCAACCTGATCTGCGCGATCGCGGTCATTTCTTGCCCTTCCTGTGCTTGTTCGTGCGCTTTGCCCCATATCGCTGCCTGGCCGCCTTCTGGCACCGCGCGCGCGCCTTCTTCGATCTGAGTTTCTCGCACGTTTTCAGTGCGAGCGCGAGCCTCTGCGATCTCGTGAGCGGGTTCTTGGTGGCGAGCGCTGGCGCATAGAGTCGTTTGAGCTTGGAATCGACCGCGATCCCGTTGATCATCT
>WQXW01000003.1 GCA_009781575.1 Solirubrobacterales bacterium | reverse complement strand
CCCCAGCAGCGTCTTCTGGCGCAGGATCACGTGATCGGCCGAGCTCAGGGGCGCGAATTTGTTTTCCATTTCCACGATCACGTGCGTGCGCCCGTCGCCGCCGGCTTTCAGCGAGATCACTTTGCCCACGTTGACCCCGCTGATGCGCACATCCGACTGTTCGGCCAGCGCGAGCGCGCGCGGGAACGACACCTCGAAGCGGTACCCCTTGGGCTTGAGCGGCACCGGCCCGCCGAACGCCTCCCACAGGAACAGCAGCAGGCCGAAGCAGCTCAGCGCAAACAGCACGATCACGAGCACGTTGGCGAGCGTGGGCGCGCGCTTCTGCATCTCAGTGGCCCCCTCCGCTCGGCGCCGCGGCGCTGTGGGCTTGCGTGGCACTGTGGGCGCGCGCGGCGGCGAGGCCGTGCGCAGCGGCGTGGGCATGCGCGGCGCTGTGGGCGCGGGCGGCCAGGGCGGTGCCGAACCTCGGCACCGGCAGGCCGCGCGCGGTGCATTCGGCGGGGGTGGGCGGTTTGAGCAGGCCGATCAGCAGGTTGACGTCCGGGTTGACCTTGGCCGACTCGCTCAGCAGCGGCGTGACTTCACAGTTGAAGTACAGCAGCGTGTGGCCCAGCGTGCCGTGCGCGTCGGCGAGGCTGGTGACGCTGTTGAAGTTGTGGTTGGCCCACAGCAAAAAGAAGAGGAAGCCGGCCTGGTTGGGGCCGGGGTTGTAGGCGAACTCGTTGAGCAGTTCGGAGAAGACCGAGAAGCCGGTCCTCAGATCGGGGAACGCTTGCGAGAGCTGGTGGACCGAGGGCGAGACCTGCCGCACGACCGGCAGGATCTGGCGCGCGAAGGGGCGGATCTCGTTCTTGAACACCGGCGTGGTTTCGCGCAGGAAGGGCTCGAACTGGCGCAGCGCGGGGGCCAGGGCGTGCGCGAACGGCTCCAGGCGGGTGAGCGTGGGGGCGACCACGCGCGAGGCGGCGGCGAGCTTGCCGAGCCCCTGTTCGGTGGAGGTGAGCGCGCCCGGCAGCAGGTGCAACGTGCGCTGGAACGCTTTTTCCTCGCTGGCAAAGGTGCGGAAGACCTGGTTTGAGGAGTGGACCACTTCGGCGAGCTGCTGGTCCTTGCTGCCGATCGCGCCGAGCAGCAGCTGGAAGTTGTGGATCGCGTGGGAGATGTTCTGGTGGCGGAACTGCAGTTGGTGCCCGATTTCTTCGAGCGCGCGCTCGGCGGGGTCGAAGCGCTTGTACACCGCCGCCAGCGTGCGTCCGCTGTGCCCCAGCCCCTGGCCGGCGCCGGCCAGGAGCTCCTGGAGGAGCGCGCGCGTTTCGCCGTCGAGCGAGGCGAGGAATTCGTCGAGGTTCACGTCGGGCGCGGTCTGCGAGAGCGGGATCACGGCTCCGCTCTTCAGTTGCCCCGTGTCGGGGGTGCCGGGGTCGACCTCGATCACCATGTCCTTGAGGTTGGTTTTGGGCCGCATCAGCATGGTGGCGTTGTGATGGATGTAGTGGGCGTACTTGGGCGTGATGTTCATGCTCACCAGCGCCACGCCGTTGTTGAGGTCCACACTCGAGATTTCGCCGATCTTGGCGCCGGCGATCGTGACCGTCTGGCCCTGGCCGGGAGTGAGCGCCTGGCCGGTCCTGAATTCGCCCTTCAGCGTGAAGTATTCGTGCCCCAGCACCGGCACCCAGCCGGGGAGCGAGAGGCGCTCGTGCGCCAGGATGTAGCCGCCCACGACCGCGGCGATCAGCACCATCGAGATCAGCGAGATGAACGCGGTGCGGTAGCGCTGGATCTGGTCGCGAATACCGCGGCCGCCCTCGTGGGTGTCGGGCGTGCTCGCCGGGGCCATCAGCCGCTCCCATCCGCGGGGCCGGTGGACAGCGGTCCGTTGAAGCTCTGCAGGCGCTGCGTGGAGCAGGGCACCAGCGGCTTGTAGGGGGGCTCGCTGGCGGGCAGGCGCGGCCTGGTGCCCAGCGGCGGGTAGGCCGCGCGCGCGATCAGGTGCAGTTTTTCGCCCGAGCTCTTGCCGCCGATCGTGGTGACCGGCGCGGAGAGCACCGGCTGGCCGCCGCCGCCGACCACGAAGGAGGTGCGCGGCCCGTTGCCGTCGAAGCCCTGCCCGAGCCCGGCGAAGCCCGTGAGCGCGTACCAGAACTCCAGGTAGTCGGGCACGCCGGCGGTGTTGGAGCCGTCCTGGAGCTTGGTGTTGCCGGCGGGGAAGAACACGTTGGTCAGGCACTTGCTGAACTGTTCCTGGGTGCGGTAGAAGGCGGGCTGCGCGGCCACCAGTTGCGCGAACGCGGGCGTGGCGCTGCGCAGGGCCTGTGCCAGGCCGCCCACCTCGTTGGGCGCGAGCGAGGCCTTGACCTGGTCGATCCACGGCAGCGCGGCGTCGATCGTGCCGTTGAACTCCGCCACGCCGGGGGCGAACGCGCGCGAGAAGGTGCGCACTTCGGGGAACGCGGCGCGAATCGCCACGAACGCCCGGCTGGTGGTGGAGAGGGTCTTTGGAAAACGCGCCACCGCTTCGTGGAGGCTGGAGGCCTCGGCGGCGAAGTTGTGCAGGAAGGTGTCGAAGTTGTCGACCCATTCGCCGAGCTCGCTTTCGTGTACGTTCAGCTCGCGGGTCAACCGCCGGGTGTTGGCGATCAGGTGAGAGATGTCGTGCTGTTCGACCCCGTTGAACGCCTGGGCCACGATCGTGGAGCCCTTGAACGCTTTGGGGCCGCGCTGGTAGGCGAGGTTGAGCGCCTGCGCGCCGTTGAGTCCCCTCACTTCCGGTTCCTGTTCGGCATTTTCGGCGGCGTTGGGCTTGTGGGTGAGCGATTCGCCGTAGCCGTGCAGGAATTCCTGGAGGTTGGCGCGGGTGTCGGTGTTGAGCGCGTCCAGCAGCTGGTCCAGCTGCACCGGCACCGCGGTGTGGGTGACCGGGATGGTCGAGCCCGACGGCAGATCGGGCGCGGAGGGGCTGCCGGGCTGCAGTTCGACGAAGAAGTTGCCTTCCAGGAAGATGCGCGGGCGGATCTTGAGCGTGGCGTCGCTGTGGATCGGCAGCCCGTTGCCTTGGATTTCCATCGTGACCAGGCCGGTGCGCCCTTCGCGGCGCAGGCCGGTGACCTGGCCGACGGCGACCCCCGCGATGCGCACCGGCGAGGAGGGGTGGATCTTCAGCGCGGAGGTGAACTGGGCCTTGAGGACGTACGATTTTTTGAACGGTATGGCCTTGGTGAAGCCGAAGTACAGCAGCACCGCCAGCACCACCAGCACGACCGCGCCGAAGCGCACCGGTTTGGAGCGGTGCAGCTCCACCACGGGGATGTCGTCGTGGCGGCGCCACCAACCGAGCCTCATTTGCTCTTTCCTTCCTTGGGGAAGTCCCTCAGCTGGGCGGCGGGGTAGGTCACCCCGAAGAGGTTCTGCGAGCGCTTGGTCGCTTCGTGCGCGGTGCCCACGTTGCCCGGCACGTTGCCGATCGTGGCCCTGCCGGCGGTGTAGCTCTCGTTGCCCGCTTCGCACTCGTGCGGCTGGCCGGGGGCGGACACGTTGGGGTAGGGGTTGAAGTGCAAGTGGTTGTCGTCGACGAGCGCGCCGGTGGTGCCGACCACGCTGGCGGAGCGGTCCACCGAGGGTCCGTCGGCGGGCACCGCGGAGGGGAAGCCCTCGTTGTTGGGGCCCGCCGGCGAGAGCACGACCGCGGCGCGCGCGACCGTGCCCACGCCGACGCTCTCCGAGAAGAGGCTGGCGATGTTGCGGAAGGCGAGCGTGATGTAGTTACAGGTGCTCTGCATCGGCGCAAGCGACCCCACGAGCGGCGTGCCCAGCCGGAGCGTGTGGGTGAAGTCTTCGAGCGCCACATTCACGATGGGGTTGCGCGAGAACTGCGCGAGCGAGCGCGCGGCGGTGGAGATCGAGCTGTTCAGCGCGGTGGCGGCGCGCAGGTTGGTGGCGCCCACCGTGAACGCGTGCGAAAGCGGCGGCGCGGCGGTTTGCAGCGCCTGCGCGCCGGGGCGCAACAGGCGCATGAACTCGGTGGCCTTTTCGACGAACGGTTCCTCGTAGGGAAGTGAGTGGATCGCCTGCGCCAGCGCCGCCGGCCCGCCCCGGATCGTGCGTTCCAGCCCGTTGGCCGCCCCGGCCCACGCGGTGAAGAAGGTGTCGAGATCGCTGTAGAAGACGGCCTGCTGAGTCGCGACGGGCGCGACTTCTTTGGCGGCGCGGTCGAGCGCGATGAAGAACTCCCGCAGCCCCGTCTGGGGCGAGGCGAGGTTGTGCAGCACCGGGCGCGCGTGGATCGTGAGCGGCACCAGTTCGTGGACCGCTTCGTTGATCCCCAGCCCGCGCCCCACGAAGCCGCGCCCGAATTCGACCAGGTTGCGCTGGTTGGCCAGACGCGTGGGCTTGTCGAACATGTCGAACAGGTTGTCGATGGTCACCGGTTCGCGCGTCTGCGTGACCGGGATCGTGCCGCCGGAGGGGATCGTGCGCGTCGATTTGCCGGGTTCGAGTTCGAGATACTTCAGCCCCACCGCGGAGGCCGACAGCACGATCGCGGTGCTGTCCACGGGGAGCGGCCCGGCGCTCTTTTCGAGCTTCGCTTCCACTTCCGCTGTCACGCGGCCGGTGGCGTGGTTCTGGACGGGCGACAGCGAGGCGACCACGCCCACGCGGTTGCCCCCGATGCGCACCTGGTTGCCGCGCAGCAGCCCCGAGGCCTCCGGCAGCATGACTTTGACATCGTAGGTCGGCGTGAACGGCAGCCCGTTGTTGGCGTTGTAGGAGAGGTACACCGCGACCACCACGATCACCGCGGTGACCGCGCCGATCAGCAGCGGGCTGGCCATGATCGAGGAGCGCCGGCGCGCGTTCACCTCACACCTCCCACGGGGAGCTCAGAGCTGGGGCGCGGGGCGGCGAGCGCGATCGATGTGAGGCGCGCGCTCACGGCACCTGGCTCGGGTCGCAGCTCAGCTGGCCGTTGTCGGTGAACGGCGAGGACCCGTCGGCGGCCGGCGCGGTGGCGCCGCCGGGGCAGCGGCGCAGCTGGCCGCGCTTGATCCCTTCCAGGCCCTGCGCCGGGGTGACCGGTTGGAGGCTGCCGTTGGCGCCGGGCTTGAACACGGCGAAGTTGGGGGCCACGCGCGTGTAGTGGCCGTTGGCGTCGTAGTAGCCGGCGCCGACCCCGAAGTTGCGGAACAGGCCCATGAAGTCGGGCGCGTAGGGCCCGAAGGGCGTGGTGAACGGAACCGCTTCGCGCAGCGACTTCACCAGCGCGGGGCTGGCGGTGGAGAGGATGTGCGCCACTTCGGGCAGCTGGGAGGCCGCGTCGGTGAGGTCGTTGGCGGGTCCGGGCTTGGAGAAGGCGGTGGTGAGGTTGGCGAGCACCGGTTCGGCGGGGTGGAGCAGCGATTGCAGCTGGGCGAAGAACGGCGCGAGGCGCGGCGCGCTGGGCTTGGCGGCGTCGACCAGCTGGCGCAGCGCGTGCAGAGTGGAGGGCAGTTCGGCGAGCGTGCGGTTGCCTTCTTCGAACACGCGCGGCAGCTGCTTCAGTCCCGCGGTGATGTTGGACTGCTCGTTGGCGACCGACTGGAAGGTGGCGCTGGCGTTCTGGACGATCCCCGAGAGGTGTTCGCGGTGTTCGCCGAGGATCGTGAGCGCTTTGGCGGATTCGACCAGGAAGCTCTCAAAGAGCCGCTGGTCGCCGGCCAGCTCGTTGAAGGTGTGGGTGGCCGCGGCGAGCGAGGGCGGGAAGTACAGCGTGGCGGCGCTCAGCGCGCGCGAGGCGCCGGCGTACTGTTCGGAGGAGCCGATGACGAACTTCTGCAGCGATTCGCGGGTGCGCTTGTCGAAGATGTTGAACAGCTGGTCGAGGTCGACCGTGCTCTGCAGCGCCGCCCCCTGCAGGGTGGCGCCGTTCTTCAGCGCCGGCAGGTTGTTGGGACCCGGCGAGAGCGCGATGTAGCGGTTCGCGATCGACGCCAGCGAGGGCACGCGGATCTGCGCGGTGGTGCCCTCGTGCAACGGCACCAGCGCGCCTTCCACCTGGATGGTGACGAGCGCCTTGTATTCCCTGTTGAGCGTGATGTTCTTGATCGTGCCCACCGGCACGCCGCCGACCTGCACTTCGTCGCCGCGCACCAGCGAGCCGGAGTCGCTGAACAGCAGGTGATATTCGGCCCCGCTCTTGCGAGTGAGGAGCAGGAGCGCGACGATCGCGATCACCAGGCCCAGCCCGCCGATCGCGAGCACGCGCGGCAGCGTGAACAGCGGGCGCCGGGGGCGCGCGGCGCGTGCCGGGCGCTCCGGGGGTTGCGGCGGCTCGGGTAGGGGCGCGCGTGGGGGACTAGTGATTGCCATTGACTTGGAGCGCGCCACCCGGCTGCGCGGTCGTTGGTGTGGAGGGCACGGGGTCCGGGATCGCCGCCGCGGAGCGCCCCACGCGCACGGCGGGGTTGGGCACCTGCCCGAGACGGGCGATCAACTTCACCCATTGATCGGCGCTCAGCGGCAGATCGAGCGAGCCGGCGGTGTGCGCGGCGGCCGTGGCGCCGGGCGCGGCGGCCGAGTAGGAGAGCAGGATCTCTCCAGCGGGCGCGCTGGTCGAGATCCGGAGCGGCTTCATCGCGCCCTGCAGCCCGTGGAGCCGTTCGATCGCCTGCGCGACGAGCGGCGAGGAGGAGCCGGCGGCGGCGTGGCCGGCGGCGGCGTGGCCGGCAACGACCTGGCCGGCAACGACCTGGCCGGCGGCGGCCTGGCCGGCGACCACCGGCGCGCGGTTGATCGAGGAGAGCTCCACCGACGCGGCGCTGTCGTTGGTGGCCGGCGCGCGGGGGCAGGAGCGCGCGGACACGCCGGGCTGCAGCTGGGAGGTGGAGAGGAACTCCAGCGCGGCGAGCACACGCCGGTCGACCCGGCCCGCGGAGATCGCGAGGCGCTCGCAGCGGGGCAGCGAGATGCCGTGATCGCGGAGCACCTGCTGCTGGAGCTGGCCCTTGGACTCGAGCAGCGCCTGCCCCGGCGTGGGTGAGACCGAGAGGAACGGGTTCTCGCCCCGGGCGTGGTAGATCGAGCTGTCTTCGCCCTCGACCCAGCCGTCGAGGATCGGCTTGGGGTCGATCAGGGGCGCGTCGGAGCCGGCGGGGCGGATCTGGAAGAGCATGTGGGGTTCGCCGGATCGCGAGCCGGGGATCGAGGAGCCGGCGCCGAGATGGCCGAGGATCGTGCCGGCGAGCACGCGCGCGCCGGGGCGCAACGTGTGCAGGTACACCTCCTCGGAGCCCGCCGCGAAGGCGCGTGGGCTCGCCGCCTGGGGCACGGCGGCGCCCATCGGCGGCGGCGCGCTCGTGGCGGCGTCGGCGGCGGGGCGGGGCGCGAGCACGGGGTACAGCGAGGCGAGCGAGGCGAGCCCGGCGTAGGTGTAGGTGTTGTGGTAGCCGTCGCGCAGCGAGATGTAGCGCCCCAGCGTGGGCGATTGGCCCATCCCGACGATCTCACCGTCCTGCACCGCGATCACCGGCGCGCCTTCGCGCGAGTAGATCGTGGTGCCGACCAGTGTCTGCGAGCCGGAGCCCGCGACGGGGGGCACTTCGATGAAGCCGTCGGCGAAGTGCGCGGTGGCGTGCACCGGGAAGCGATCTTCGGTGAGCCCCGTGAGCGCGCCGAGCAGGTCGGGCGGCGTGCCGCCCAACAGCTCCGCGCGGAGCATCACCGATTCGACGTACGCCCGGGAGTGGTTGTAGGCGAAGATCGCGGCGCGCATGTTGTGGCGCGCGCCGGCCGCCGCGAGGTAGCGGGCGGCGGCGAAGATCGCGTCGGCGGGGTTGTAGGGATCCTCGAAGCCGGCGCCGTTGGCGTCCACCCCGTACCGCATCCAGGTGGAGGGCAAAAACTGCATCCACCCCTCCGCGCCGGCGCTGGACACGTTGAGGTCGCGCCCGTAGTCGGTCTCGACTTCGTTGATCGCGGCCAGCACCTGCCACGGCACGCCGTAGGCGCTGCCGGCGGCCTGGTAGATCGGCAACAAAAACGGCGGGATCGAGAAGGTGGCGATGAAGAAGTTGGGCACCGCGCCGCCGGCGCCGGGGAGCGCGAGCGAGGAGGGCAGCGGAGGAGTGAGCGCCGACGGCGCGGGCGCGCGGGGGGGCACGTTGGCGTGATGCCCGCGCGAGCCCGCATGGTGCGTGGTGCGTGAGGTGTGCGAGGCGTGCGAGGCGTGCGATCGGCGGTGGTGGGACCCGCGCGAGCCGTGGTGGTGCGAGCCGTGCTGGTGCGGCTTTGCCGCGGTCCTGGTGGTGTGCGACGGCTTGGAACCGGGGAGCGGCGCTTCGCTGGTGCCGCGCGCCGCTTCGCTGGCGCCCTGCACGCTCTGGCCCCGCACGGTCGGCGTGGGTTCGCTCTGCGGCGAGACCGTTGCGCTCGTGGTGGTGCTCGTGCTGGACGATTCGGTGGGCGAGCCCGCGGGAGCGGGAGCGCCGGCGGTGGCGCTCGTGGAGGTCGACGTGGTGGTGCTGGTGCTCACGCCAGTCGAGCCACCGGGCGCGGTCCCGGCCGGAACCGCGGACGCTGGGGCGCCCAGCGCGGGCGCGCAGGAGAGCGCGCACACCGCGGCGGCGGCGAGCAGCGCGCGCGGGAGTGTCACCGCCCGGCGGCTCAGCGGTGCCGGTCGAGGAGCGTCCGTTCCGTTTTTTGTTTTGAGGATTCGTTCCGCGCGAAACGAATCCTCAAAACAAATCCCCCAACGGCGCCTCTGACAGACGTGTTCGAGCCCGCCGGTGCGTGGGGTGTCGGGCGAAGCGTTCATCGAGGCGCCCACCAGCTAGCCGCCCAGCAGGTAGTTGAGCAACATGGAACCCGAGCCCGAGCCCGAGCCCGCACCCGAGCCCCCACCGCCGGAGCCTTCTTCGATCGGCGTGTAGTAGGTGGTGCCGCGCGCGGCGCCACCCACCGGCTTGGGGGCGCTCGCGGGGGCGCCGGTCGCGGGGGCGGCCCCTTCGGAGGCGGCGGCTTCCTGGGCGGAGACCGCGCCCTGTGGAGGCACCGAGCCGGGGTAGGCGGCGATCGCCTGGGCGGGCGTGAGGCCTTTGAGCACGGCCAGCGTGCGCTGCATCACGACGCCGGCGGCCGTGGCGCTGGCGGGCGCGCTGGCGACCGTGGAGTTCGAGAATTTGGCGGAGCAGCCGTGCAACGGCGTGATCGAGTAGGTCACGCAGGCGTTGAGCACGCCCTCGGCGCGCAGGAAGTGGCCGAGCTGGTCGTAGCCGTTGGTGGCGCCGGCGCTCATGAAGATCAGGTCGAGCAGGCGCTCGAGGCCGCCGGTGGAGCGCACGCTGGTGAGCAACTGGGCGAAGGGCGTGGCAAACGGCTTGGCGGCGCCGCCGAACGTCTCCAGGCGGCGGAGCAGCGGCTGCGTGGCAAGCAGCGCGGGCCCGGTGGTCTTGGCGCTGTGGCCCAGCGAGTTGAAGAAGGCGCGCGAGCTTTCGGAGAAGGGGCCGAGGCTGGTGGTGAGCCGGTTTATGCCGGGCGCGGCCGCGCCCAGGTCGGTGAACGTGGGCGTGGTTTCTTCGGCGAACTTGCCAAGGCGCCTCATGGCAGGCCCGAGCACTTCCAGGAAGACCGGCAGGCGCGCGAGGTTCTCACGCAGCGCGGTGGTGTTGGAGCTCGCGCGGGCCACCGTGTTGGACTGGGCGATGAAGTCGGAGAGGCGGTTGCGCGAGGCGGCGATCGGCGCGAGCGCGCGGTCGGATTCTTCGGCGAGGTTGACCAGCACGTGGTTCTCGCCGGCGAGGATTTTCAGCACGCGGTCGAATTCCTGCAGGGTGGGATCGGCGCGGCGGATCACTTCTTTCAGATCGCTCCCGCGACCGGCCAGGCCGGTGCCGAGTTCGTTGAGGATGATGCGCAGCCCCTGCGCCTGGGGCAGGCGGGTGATGGCGTTGAGCAGGTCGGGGTCGACCATGCTGTGGGTGTTGGTGACCGGCAGCATGTACTGCCCGGCGCCTTCCCGGCCGGAGGGGATCCTGCTCAGGGGCGGGGGCAGCGGGGCGCCTTCCATGCGCGGCTGGGTGGGGGTGCAGTCGACGTACTTCTCGCCGATCAGCGCCTGGGGGCGGATCGTGCAGCTGGCGTCTTCGCGGAAGTCCTGAAAGCCGGAGTTGGAGATCTTCAGCTCGACCGCGGCCCTGCCGGCGGGCGTGGGCACCACTTCGCCCACCGCGCCCACGCGCACGCCCTGAATCTTGACGTCCTCACCGGGGATCACGTTGCCGGCGTCGTCGAAGATCGCGCGCACGTTGTATTCGCCGTTGGTGCCGCCGGAGGAGCTGAGCACGACGATCACGGCCAGGAGCGCACAGGCGACCAGGACACCCGCGAGCATGCCCGCGGAGCGACCTCTCCACCAGACTGCGCCCTGCTCAGTCAACCCGATCCGTTCCTCCGTTCGCGCTCCCGGCGGCGCCGGCCGCATGCCCGTGGCCGGCGATCTCCCGCACCATCGCTCCCTCGATCATCGTTTTGCGATCCCGCTCGCTCGCCCCTCGGGCAGACCGAGCCGCAGCAGAACCCCCTCTATCGTATGCGATGCGGCACTCGCCAGTACCCACCATGGGTGGAGGAAGGCCCGCAAACTACGCGCATACGCAGGCGGGACGCGGGAATCTGACCCTCGATCTCAACCTCAGGTAGGATCGGGGGGGCGGCCGCCGGCGCGGGCGGCCCCGCGCGCGGTCGGCGGCGCGAGATCGAGCTCGGCGCTGGAGTAGGAAATTCCAAGAGGATCGACGATCACGCGCCGGGGGCCCCGATCGACAGTCCCGGCCACGAGCGCGTGCAGCCCCACCGCGGCGGCGAGCTCCACCGCGCGCGCGCCGGAGCCGGGCGCGCAGTAGAGCGCCAGGCCGGCGCCCATGTTGAAGGTGCGGTGGGCCTCGCGCGGGTCGAGAGCGGCCTCGGCGACGAGGAACGCGAGCACCTCCGGCACTGGGGGCAGCGCGCACAGCCGGTAGGTGAGCTCGCGCGCGGGTCGCATCA
The DNA here is from genome assembly GCA_009781575.1 of Solirubrobacterales bacterium. Lineage (GTDB taxonomy): Bacteria > Actinomycetota > Thermoleophilia > Solirubrobacterales > Solirubrobacteraceae > Palsa-744. Next base: position 11,943 of record WQXW01000003.1, on the reverse strand, counting down.
GCTTCAGCAGCCCGTGGCCGGTGATGTGGCTGATGTAGTGGGGCGCGGGCGCGGCGTCCTCGCGCAGCAGCCGCTCGATCAATGGCGCGTAGGAGAGCGAGGGCTCCAACAGCGCCTCGCCGAGCGTGCGCCCGGAGGGCAGTGGCGTGGCGTAGCCGCGCGCCAGGCGCCCGGCGAGCCGGCGCGCGAGCGAGGCGCCGTTGGCGTGCAGCCCGCTGGAGGCCACCAGCACGATCTCATCGCCCGGCGCGAGGCGCTGGCCCAGGATGGGCTCGAGCCCCTCCGGCACCACGCCGACGGCGGAGCCGGCCAGCTCGATGTCGCGCTCTGCGAGCATGCCGGGCAGCGTGGGCGACTCCCCCCCGCCCCACGCGCAGCCGGCGTCCACGCAGGCGCGGTGCCAGCCCTCCACGAGCGAGGCCGCGCGCGAGGGGTGCTCGTACCACGAGGACGCGCCGGTGGCGAAGTAGGCGCCCACCACGAGCGGCAGCGCGCCCACCGAGCAGAGGTCGTTGAGGATCGCGGCCACCGTGTCGTAGGCGACATCGCCGAAGCGATCGAGCCCAAGCTGCTCCTGCACGTGGCGCGCGATCACCGACTTGGTGCCGAGGCCCTCGATCACCAGCGCCAGCGTGCGTCCGCCCAGCTCGAACAGAAACGCCGGCTCGCCGCGCGACTCCTCCAGCGCGCGCGCCCCGCGCGCGGCCATCAGCGGCGAGGTGGACAGCGCCTGCGCCATCGCCAGCCGCTTGGCCGCGTCGAGCGTGTCGTAGTCGACCCCCGCCTCGCGGTAGCCGTGCGCGCCGCCCGCGTCGGGGTGGTCCTCCGCGCCGCCGGCGGGCTCGGGCCGGCCGGGCGCGCCGCCCGCGTCGGGGTGGTCCTCCGCGCCGCCGGCGGGCTCGGGCCGGCCGGGCGCGCCGCTTGCCTCGGGCCGGCCGGGCGCGCCGCCTGCGCGGCGGCGGCCGTGCGCGCCGGTGTCGCGATCGCCCCTCACCCCCGTGCACCCTATCCTCACGAACCAGAGCGATGGACTTCCGGGCGAGCGAGCGCAGCGAGGAGTTGGGGGAGCGCCTGTGGGCGTTCATGGAGGAGCACGTGTACCCGGCGGAGGAGATCTACGAGAGCCAGCGGCGCGAGTGCTCGGGCGAGAACCATCGCCAGCCGCCCGTTATGGAGGAGATGAAGGAGCGCGCGCGAGAACAGGGGCTGTGGAACATGTTCCTGCCCGACCCCGAGCTCGGCGCGGGGCTGTCCAACAGCGAGTACGCGCCGCTGGCGGAGATCCTGGGGCGCAGCCACATCGCCTCGGAGGCGTGCAACTGCGCGGCGCCGGACACCGGCAACATGGAGCTGCTGTTCCAGTTCGCCAGCGCGGAGCAGCGCGCGCGCTGGCTGGCGCCGCTGCTGGACGGCGAGATCCGCTCGGCGTTCGCGATGACCGAGCCGCAGGCGGCCAGCTCCGACGCGACCAACATCTCGCTGAGCATCGCGCGGGAGGGCGAGGAGTACGTGCTGAACGGGCGCAAGTGGTGGATCTCGGGCGTGCTCCATCCCCACTGCCGCGTGATGATCGTGATGGGCAAGAGCGACGCGCGCGCCGAGCGCCACCGCCAGCAGAGCATGATCCTCGTGCCGCTGCACACACCCGGCGTGAGGGTGCTGCGCGGCCTGGGAGTGTTCGGCTACCACGACCACGAGGGCCACGCGGAGATCGTCTTCGAGGACGTGCGCGTGCCGGCGTCCAACCTCGTGGGCCGCGAGGGCGACGGCTTCGCGATCGCGCAGGCGCGCCTGGGTCCGGGGCGCATCCACCATTGCATGCGCTCGCTCGGCGCAGCGGAGCGCGCGCTGGAGGCGATGTGTGCGCGCGCGGCCACGCGGGTCACCTTCGGCGAGCCGCTGGCGAGCCGCGCCAACATCCAGGACTGGATCGCGGAGTCGCGCGTGGAAATCGAGATGGCGCGCCTGTTGACGTTGAAGGCGGCGTGGCTGATGGACACGGTGGGCAACCGCCGGGCGCGCACCGAGATCGCGGCGATCAAGGTGGCCGCGCCCAACGTGGCGCTGCGGGTGGTGGACCGCGCGATCCAGGTGCACGGCGGCGGCGGCGTGAGCGACGACTTCCCGCTGGCCTGGATGTACGCGCACCTGCGCACGCTGCGGTTGGCGGACGGGCCCGACGAGGTGCACAAGATGACGATCGCGCGGCGCGAGCTGGCGCCCCACCTCGCTCGCGCCCGCGGCGGCGGCGGCGGCGGCGATACCCTGCCGGGCGTGCGCGCAGGGGCAGAGCGATGAGCGGGGGTGTGGCCCGGGTGAGCGGGGCGTCGCTGGGCCAGGCGGCCGGCGAGGCGATCGCCGACGGGGTGGGGCGGTTCATGCGCGCCGACCCGCTGTCGGCGGATGCGGACATCGAGACCGTGCACCAGGCGCGGGTGGCGACGCGGCGGCTGCGCTCGGATCTGCGCACGTTCGGGGGCGCACTCGACCGCGAGTGGGCGGGCGCGCTGCGCGAGGAGCTGCGGTGGCTGGCGGCGCTGCTGGGCGCGGCGCGCGACGCGGACGTGCTGTGGCAGCGCCTGGCGGAGCGGCTCGGCGAGCTCGACCCCCAGGCCGCGCAGGGCGCGTCGCGGCTGGTGGCGGCGATGGCGCGCGAGCGCGGCGCGGCGCACGCGGCGCTCGAGCAGGCGTTGCACAGCGACCGCCACCAGGCGCTGGTGGAGCGGCTGGCGGCGGCGGCGCGCACGCCGGTGTGGCGCTCGCCGGAGCACACGCGCCCGGCGGGCGAGGCGCTGCCGCGGCTGACCGCGCGCCGGTGGCGCGCGCTGGAGCGCCGGGTGCGCGCGCTGCCCCACAGCCCCTCCGACGAGGAGCTGCACGCGGTGCGGCTGGCGGCCAAGCGCTGCCGGTACGCCGCCGAAGCGTGCGAGCCTTGGCTGGGCAAGCCCGCCCGGCGGCTGGCGCGCTCGACCCGCAGAATCCAGGAGGTGCTGGGCGAGCTGCACGACGCGGTCGTGGCCGAGCGGTGGCTGGAGCGGCACGCCGCGAGCGCACGCGCGGCGGCCACCGCCAGGGCCGCGCGGGAGCTGGCCGGCGCCGAGCGAGGCGAGGCCGCCCGCCGGCGCGCGCAGTGGCGCGAGGAGTGGCGGCGCGCGGCGGCGAAGGCGCCCCCACACACCCGAGCGGCGCACCCGCGCGTGGAGCACTGAGCGGTGTCGTACTTCCAGGCGATCGTGCTGGCGCTCGTGCAGGGCTTCACCGAGCTGTTCCCGGTGTCGAGCCTCGGCCACTCGGTGCTCGTGCCGGCCTGGATCGGCGGCAGCTGGCAGACGCTCGTGACACAGTCGGCGCAGGAAAACAGCGCCACCTCGTTCTACCTGTCGTTCATCGTGGCGCTGCACGTGGGCACCGCGCTGGCGCTGTTGTGGTTCTTCCGCGCCGACTGGATCCGGATCGTCGTCGGGTTCGTGCGCAGCGCGCGGCGCAGCGTGCGCGAGCGCGCATTCACCGTGCGCGACTCCGATGAGAAGCTGGCGTGGATGATCGTGTTCGCCACCATCCCCGTGGGGCTGACCGGTGTGACGCTCGAGCACGCCTTCCGCACGCTGCTCGCCAAGCCGCTGGCCGCAGGAATCTTCCTGTGCATAAACGGGCTCATACTCTTGGCGGGAGAGCGCGCGCGCAGGCGCGCGGTGGAGCGCGGCACCACGATCGGCCGCACCCCGGTCGGCGGCCGCGAGCGAAGGGCGGCCGCGCCGATTGCGGGGGGATCACCCGAGGCCGACGACGACGACGACCCGTCCGGCGGACCCACCCCCGCCTCGCGCTCGCGCTCGCGCTCGCGCGGCGACGCGGCCCGCGCGGGCCGCCGCGCAGCCCCGCTGGCCTCGCAGCGCGGCTCGCGCTCGCTCGATGAGCTCGCCGAGGCGTACGCCTCAGACGCGCGCATCTCCCAGATGCCCTACCGCGACGCGGTGTACGTGGGCCTCTTCCAGATAGGCGCGCTGCTGGCGGGGATCAGCCGCGCGGGGGTCACGATGGTGGGCGGTCTGTGGCGGGGCCTCGACCACGAGGACGCGGCGCGCTTCGCGTTCCTGCTGGCCACGCCGGTGATCCTCGCGGCGGGTGTGCTGAAGCTGCCGGACCTCTTCGGCTCGGGCGGCGCGCACGTGCGCGGGCAGGCGGCGGTGGGCATGGTGGTCACCGGCATCGCGGCCTACATATCGGTGAGGTTCCTCGTGCGCTGGTTCCGCTACCGCACGCTCACGCCGTTCGCGATCTACTGCCTGATCTTCGGCGGCGCCAGCATCATCCGGTTCGCCTGATCCTCCGAGCGGCCCCCGTCAAAGATCCCGGTTCTCGGGGGCGAACCTGCTCGCCACGAAGGTGGCGCCCTGGGGATCGCGGATCACCGCCATCCTCACCCACGGCGCGTCGAACGGGGCGACGGTCACCTCGCCGCCGAGCTCCACCGCCCGCGCGGCGGTGGCGTCGGCGTCGTCGACCGCGAATGTGACGCTCCAGTGCGCGGGCACGGCGGGCTGGTCCTCCGCGATCGGGTTGAGCGTGGCGACGATATCCTCGAAGCCGTGGGGCGCGCCGCTCTGCGCCATCCGCTCGCGCAGCCCGGGGTCGCTGCGTTCCAGGAAATCGCCGTAGCCCGGCAGCCGCCACCCGTGCATGGCGTGGCCGACCTCGAGCGTCTCCCAACCGAACACCGCGCCATAGAAGGCGCCCGCCGCGGCGGGGTCGCGCGTGTTGAGACCGTTGAAGTTCAACGAGCCGGGTTCGTTGACGACCCGCGCGCCCATGTGCTCGCGGGCCTCCCACACACGGAACGCGGCGCCCTCGGGGTCGGCCAGCAGCGCGGTGCGGCCGGCGTCCATCACATCGAACGGCTCCGCCACGACGTGCCCACCGGCGTCGCGCACCTTCGCGGCGGTCTCATCGGCGCGGTCCACCCAGATGTAGGTGTTCCACGACGCGTTCAGCGGGGCGGCCTCCGGCGGGGAGGCGATCGCCGCCACATCCCCACCGCGCAGGCGGGCGATGAAGTACCGGGCGGGCTCCTCCTCCTCCATCACATCCTGCGTGTCCCACCCGAACAGGTCGCTGTAGAAGGCCGCCGCGGCCTCCGGGTCGGGCTGGCTGGTGTCCACCCAGCAGGGCACTCCGGCGATGTATCCGTTCCTGTCAGGCATTGCCACTCCTCCCCTCGTACTCGTCGTGGCGGCGGATCCAACACGGCTCCGCGGCGCCCTCGTCGCGGCCCTTCGGCGTGCGGTCCAGCAGGGCGTAGTAGGCCATCGCGGGCTCGAGCCCGCGGGCGGTGGACACATATGTGCGGTACACGGCCCCGTTGGAGCGCGCATACACGCTCAGGCCGGGACCCTCGCCGACGTATCCCGCCACGGTGGTCCCGCACATGGGCGCGTTCTGCACCACGGTGGCCGGGATCTCGCCCTTCAGGAACGGCGCGAGCTCCTCCGCGGTGTGCTGGAAGCCGAGATCGCGGTTGAAGTCGGAGCCGCCGCTGGAGACCCAGGGCAGACTCCAGCCCATGCGCTCCCTGAAGGCGAGCAGGCGCTCGAGCGGCGCGCGTGAGGCGAGCAGCAGCGTGGTGTCCCTGGCGCGCAGGTGGGCCGCCTGGGGATCGAGCGTGTCGGCGATCGAGGAGCACACCGGGCAGCCGGCCTCATAGGAGGGCCCGAACATGAAGTGGTACACGACCAGCTGGGAGGCGCCGTCGAAGAGATCGCCGAGGCCCTTGGTGCCGTGCTCGGTGTCAAACCGGTACTCCTTCTCCACCGCGACCCACGGCAGCGCGCGCCGCTTGCGCGTCAGCTCATCGCCCCGGCGGGTGAGCTCCTTCTCCTCCTCCATCAGCTGGTCGCGCGCGGCCTGCCACTCCTCCTGCGTGCCGATCCTGTGCTCGGTCGTCGTCATCGAAGCGCCTCCTGAGGTCGGAATCCCCGGCAAGCTGTGGGTTTAGCAAAATGGGGCCCAATGCGTCCGCGTCATCGTCCTCCCCTCTGCTGCGCCACATGAGCGTGAGCGCCGCCCCCGGCGACCGGCTGGCGCGCACCACGCCGGCGATCCTCCTGATCGCGGTCGCCGCCGCGTGCTGGGCGCTCACCGCGCGGCGCATGCAGGGCATGGACATGGGCCCCGGCACCGACCTGGGTGGCGCGGGCTGGTTCGCGGGCGTGTGGGCCACGATGATGGCCGCGATGATGCTGCCCTCGCTGCTGCCGATGGCGCTCGCGGGCGCGGCCGCCGGCCGGAGCGCGGGCGCCGGCCGGAGCGCGGGCGCCCCCGCGGCGGGCGGCCGCACCGCGCGGGCCGGCGCGTTCGCCGTGGGCTACCTGATCACCTGGGTGGGCGCGGGCATGCTCGCGTACACGCTGTTTGAGGGCGTTCGCGCGCTCGACCTCGCCTGGCTGGCATGGCATCGGGCCGGCCAGTACCTCGCCGGCGGGGTGATCGTGGGCGCGGCGGTGTACGAGCTGACGCCGCTCAAGGCCGCCTGCCTGCGCCGCTGCCGGAATCCCGAGCTGCTCGTGCTGGGCCGGCGCCGGCGGCCCGGGGTGTCCGGCGCACTGCGGATGGGCGCCGAGCACGGCGGCTTCTGCGTGGGCTCGAGCTGGGCCCTGATGGCCGCGCTGTTCGCGCTCGGCGTGATGAACGTGGCCTGGATGATCGTCATGGCGGTGCTGGTGGCGGTCGAGAAGCTGCTGCCGTGGAATCGAGTGGCCATCGGGACCGTCGCGGCGTTCATCGCGGTGCTCGGCCTGGCGGTCGCGCTCGCCCCGGCCCAGGTCCCGGGCCTCACGATCCCCGCTTGAAGGCAACGCAGCGGTCGGATCGTCCGGCCCGGTCCCGGCACGCGCTCTCGTCGAACACACCTGTCTGAGGCGCCGTTGGGGGATTTGTTTTGAGGATTCGTTCCGCGCGGAACCAATCCAAAAAACAAAACACGCAACGGCCGGCTGGCGCTCGACCGGCGCCGAGGGGAGCGGGCGCCGGTCTGGAGATTCATTGCGTCGGGGTGGTCAGCTGCCATGATCACGGTCTCGCCCGGCACGCACGGGCGAGAGTGGCGACACATGACGGCCGAAAGGGCGGGGGATGGAGCCGCACATCGATGTGATCACGCTGGCCGTCAGCGATCTGGAGCGCTCGCTCGCGTTCTACCGAGATGGCCTCGGTCTGCAAGCGGCCGGCGTGATCGGCACCGAGTACGCCGGCGACGACGTCGCGCCGGCGGGAGCGATCGCGCTGTTCGAGCTGCGCGGCGGGCTGCTCCTTTCGCTGTATCCGCGCAGCGAGCTCGCCAAGGACGCCGCGATTGCGCCCGGCCCCGCGCAGAGCGGCGAGTTCAGTATCGGCCACATCGTCGCCAACAGGGCGGAGGTCGATGCGGTGCTCACCCGCGCCGAGGCCGCCGGCGCGACGCTCACCGACCGACCGCACGATCGGCCCTGGGGCATCTACTCCGGCTACTTCCGCGCGGTCGGCGCGATCCCTTGGGCGGCTGCCGTCATCGAGAGCCCCCGGGAAAGGTTCCGCGCGCAGTGGCGTCATTAGTCGCAACAGCTGGAGTCATCCGGCGCAGTGCCAGGTCCCGTGAGTGGCAATGGCGGCTGCTCGCCGATATCCCGAATTCCCAACAGGAGGCCACCGATCGTGCCCAGAACGTCGATTGCCGCGCTCGCCGGTGTATCGCTCCTGCTGCTCGCCGGCTGTGGGGGCAGCAGCAAACACTTCACCAACGCCTCCGCGGCGGGCAACACGAGCACGACCAATGGGTCGTCGTCCTCGAGCTCGGCGCCACTGTTGGCGGGCTTGAAAACGGTCAGCACGCTCGGCTCCACTGTGCCGGCGAACGGCGATGTGAACCCGTATGGAATCGTGGTGCTTCCGAGCAGCGTTGGCAAGCTCGTGGCGGGAAACCTGCTGGTGAGCAACTTCAACGACAAGGCCAACAACCAGGGCACCGGCACGACGATCGTGCAGATGACGCCAACCGGCAAGCTCTCACCGTTTGCCACGATCGACGCGAAGGCACTGCCCGGCAGCTGCCCCGGCGGCGTGGGGCTGACCACCGCGCTGAACGTCCTGCCGGGCGGATATGTGGTGGTCGGAAGCCTGCCCACCGCCGACGGCAAGTCCGCCACGGCCAAGGCCGGATGTCTGATCGTGCTCGACAGCAGCGGCAAGGTGCTCAAAACGATCGCCGGCGCCAACATCCAGGGACCGTGGTACTCCACCGCGGTGAGCGAAGGGTCAAAGACCACGCTTTTCGTCAGCATGGCGCTCAACGGCGGTGCCGCGCGGGGCGCGCACAAGATCGACAACTCCACCGTGGTGCGGATCGTGCTCGAATCCGGCGAAGCGCAGCCGCCGAAGGTGGTGAGCGACAAGGTGATCGCCAACGGGATTGCCTGGCAGGACTCACCCACGGCGCTCGTGATCGGCCCAACCGGGCTGGCGCTGGGATCGAACGGCACGCTGTACCTGGCCAGCACGCTGGAGAACCGCATCACCGCGATCCCACAGGCGACCACGCGCACCACCCCGGCCCCGGCCGGCGGCAGCACGGTCTCCGAAGGCGGTCACCTGAAGGAACCGCTCGGGCTCGCGCTGGCGCCCAACGGCAACATCATCACCACCAACGCGGGCGACGGCAACATGGTCGAAACCACCCCCTCCGGCCAGCAGGTCGCCGTGCAGACCGCCGACAGCAAGACCGGCGCCGGCACCCTGTTCGGGCTCGCAGTCGCACCCGACGGGAAGGGAATCTACTTCGTGGACGACGGTGAAAACACGCTGAAACTGCTGCACTGAGCCGCGCGGCCCACCCGCACGTCCGCCCGCACGGGGAACGGGCCGGCTGGAGCGGGCCGGCTACGCGGCGCGCGGGGCTTCACTCGGCCGCGGCGCGCGGCTGGTCGATGCGCACGAGATTGCCGGACGGGTCGCGCACGGCGAAGTCCCGCGTGCCCCACGGCTGCTCGGTCGGCTCTTCCACTATCTCCGCGCCCGCGGCGCGCAGCCTCTGGAAGGTCGCGTCGAGGTCGTCGCTGTGGAAGTGCACGCCGTTCAGCGCGCCCTTGGCGAGCAGCGCGGCCAGCGCGTCGCCGTCGGCCGGGCTGCCGTTCAGGTAGTTGGTCAGCACGATCGCCACGCCCGGCTGGGAGGCGGCGCCCACGGTGATCCAGCGGAAGTGCTCGCGGGCCACGTCGTTGCGCAGCTCCAGCCCGAGGGCGTCGCGGTAGAAGGCCAGCGCGCGGTCGGGATCGTGCACCAGCACGAAGCATTGGGAGAGGGTGAGGTTCATGCCCCCACGCTACAGAGCCGCTGCCCCGCGCGATGCCTCGATCCCGGTGGGCCTGCGGCTCGGGCGGGTGAGGTCCCTGGCGATGCAACCCGGCACGCGCGCCAGCGCACCGTGGTCGCGGGCGCGGTAGGCCGTGGGCGTCTCCCCCACGAGCTGGGTGAAGCGCGCGCTGAACGAGCCCAGCGATGCGCACCCCACCGCGACGCACACCTCGGTGACCGACAGCTCGCCGCGGCGCAGCAGCGCCTTGGCGCGCTCGATTCGCCGGGTCATCAGGTAGGCGTACGGCGTCTCCCCGTATGTCGCGCGGAACTGTCGCGAAAAGTGCCCACTCGACATCAACGCCACGCGCGCCAGCGCGGCGACGTCCAGCGGGCGCGCATACTCGCGATCCATCAGATCGCGGGCGCGGCGCAGATGCGCGAGGTTGGCGAGCTCCTCCGGCGTCACGGTGGTAGCGTAGCGGCCCACGAAGTCACGGTGACGCTTCCCTGATTCGAGGTCCGATGCCCACCATCGCACCCCCGCGATACACGCTCGACAATCCCGTGGTCAAGGTCGTGAGCGACCTTCGCCAGCAGCGCCGCGCCGCGCGCCGCGCGCCGCTTCCGCCGGGGCCCACCAACATCAGCCCCGTGCGCGACCTGCGCTTCGTGCGCGACCCCGTCGCGATGCTCCTCGAGAGCTATGAGCGGTACGGGCCGATCTTCACGATCCGCTTCTTTCACGGCCTTTCGGTTGTCATGCTGGGGCCGGAGGCGCAGCACTTCCTGCTGGTGGCCGGCGCCGAGAAGGTTCATTGGCGCGAGGGGATGTACCGCGAGTTGATCCCGCTGCTGGGCGACGGGCTGATCACGACCGACGACGAGTACCACGAGCGCTCGCGAGCGCTGATGCGGCCGGTGTTTCACACCGAGCGTCTGGCGGCGGCCACGCGCGTGATGGTCGAGGAGGTCGACCGCGCGCTCGAGCGCTGGCGCCCCGGCGAGCGGATCGATATCTACGAGTGGGCGAGGACACTGGGCATGCGTGTGGCCATGCGAGCGCTGTTCGGCTTCGACCCCGACGCGTTGGGCGCGACCGAAGTGGCGCGCGAATTCGAACGCGCGATCTCCTTCTACGGCAACGATCTCGCGCTGTGGCTGTTGCGTGGACCCGGTACCCCTCACGCCAGGCTGCGATCCGCGCGCAAGCGGCTCGCCGAGCTCGTGCTGGCGGAGATCGACCGCCGCCGAGGAGGCACGCTGGACGGCGAGGACGTCCTCTCGCTGCTGATGCGCGCCGAGGACGCCGACGAATGGCGCCTCTCGGATCGCCAGCTGCTGGACCATTCACTGACACTCCTGTTTGCCGGACACGACACGACCAGCACGACCGTCGCGTTGCTGCTGTACGAGCTCGCGCAGCATCCCCACTGGCGCGCGCGTGTCACCGAGGAGCTCGACCGGCAACTCGGCGAGCAGCCCACCGGGCGGGACGAGCTCTTCGGGCGACTGCCGCTCCTCGAGCAGGCGCTCGATGAGACGCTCCGCCTGTACCCGCCGGTGCCCGCCGGCCAGCGGCGCTCGATCGCCGCGTTCGAGCTCGCCGGCCACCACGTGCCGGCCGGCATGCACCTCCAGTATTTCCCGTGGGCCAGCCATCGACTGGGGGATGTATTTTGCGATCCTCACAGCTTCCGTCCCGAGCGGATGGCGCCGGAGGCGAAGGCGACGCTCCCCAAGGGCGCTTACGTGCCGTTCGGCGGCGGCCGGCGCATATGCCTCGGCAAGCGGTTCGGCCACCTCGAGGCGAAGGTGGTGGTCAGCCGTGTGCTGCAGCGCTTCGCCCTGACACTCGACGTCGAGCAGGGCGGCCGAGCGCGCATGAAGTGGTCCGCCACGCTGCGACCCGTGGGCGGCGTGCCGATGCGGATCGCATCGCGCTGAGCGCCGCGGGCGCTCACTCCTGCGGCCGTCGCATACGCGCGCGCCGCAGGTTGCCGATCAGCAGGCCGATCACAGTCACCAGGTAGATCTGCCCGATGAGCATCTCCAGCACGGAGAGCATGCGCCCGACGTTGGTGGTGGGCGTGAGATCGCCGTAGCCGGTGGTCGTGAGCGTGGTGAAGCTGAAATAGATCTCCTCGCTCAGCGTGACGTGCGAGCCGGAGCTCTGCGCGAAGTAGTGACCCGACCCGGCGGCCACGACAAAGCGCACGATCAGCGCAAAGAGCAGGCCGATCAGCAGGTAGCTCGTCAGCGCGCCCGCGACCGCCTGGATCGTCACCCCGTGCTCACCGATCAGCCGCACCACGCCGCGCGTGAGCACGACCAGCACCGTGGCCACCACAGCCACGTCGTTCCGGTAATCTTCGGGGAACAGGGGCCGGATGGGCCGGTCGATGAGGCGGGAGGTGAGGACCGCTTTCTCCGTGGGGCGGCCTTCTCTCCGGATGAAACCGCTTCTGCCGCCGGGGATTTTCCCCACGGAATACAGCCGTTCCTCGTAATCTGTGCTGAGGGGGAAGAAATCGATGCCAGCCCTGGGTTTTTCAGAAGCAGTGGCAGTGACCAATACAACCGTTTCGCCATACCGGATCATGGCGGCGCCGCTGGCCAATT
>WQXW01000002.1 GCA_009781575.1 Solirubrobacterales bacterium | reverse complement strand
TGGCCCTCGCGCGAGAAGGAGCGGGTGAGCGTCTCGCGCAGCGCGGCCTCATCGTCGACCACCATGATGTTGAGCGAGCGCACCACCTCGTTCATCCGGTGCCCACGCTAGCGCCTGGCAGCTCCCACAGCATGCCTGCCCGCGGCAGATGCGCCGCGCGCGAGACGTCGCGCGCGTGCGCGCGCACCCATTGCGCGGGCGGCGAGCAGTCCGCGCTCGTGGGGGGCGTGTGGCGATCGCAGGTCCCATCCAGGAACGCGTACCGCACTTCGCCCCGCCCCGCCAGCCGCGCCAGCTCCAGCGCGTCGGTGAGCGTGCGCGCCTGGTAGGTGGTCAGCACCAGCACCGGCCGCGCGTCCCTCACGATCAGCGAGGCGATCTTGGTGGCCGAGTCCGCCGCCACCTCGTAGCGCGCGCCGCGCTGGTGGGTGCGCAGGTACGCGCTCAGCTGCTCGACCACACCGGGGTGCAGCGCGCCCACCTGACCCGCGTCCGACAGCCGTGATTCGACCGCTTCGATCGACGCGCGCAGCGGGATCGCCAGCGTCGCGATCAGCAACCCCGCGACCGCACTCCCGGCCAGCAGCCCGCGCCCGCGCCAGCCCGCGCGGGCGGCCGCCAGCGCCAGCACGCCCAGCGCCACGGTGCCGAGCGCGCAGGCCGCCGTGAGCCACCAGATCGCGATCCTCCCGTACACCAGGTGGTCCGCATACACGGTCAGCGCCCCCAGCGCCACCGCCGCGGTCAGCAGCCGCCCGCGCGAGGAGAACGATCCCACCCACGCCACGCCGATCCCGAACACCGCCGCCACCGCCGGGGTGAACGCCTCCACGTAGCGGGGGTGAAGCCGCGCCATCGCGCTGAACAGCACGATCCCGCACACCATCCACACCGCGAGGCACACCGCCAGCGCACGCCGTACCCGCGCGCGGTCGGGTCGCTGTCGCCGACCCTCCTCCTCCTTTTTATCCTCCTCATCCCGCTCGCTTGGAGGCGCACCGCGGATCGCGAGGAGCAGCGCGGGGCCGCCCAGCAGGATCGCCGCCAGCACCTGCCAGCCCAGGCGCTGGGCCGGCAGCGGCCCGACCCGCACCAGCATGCGCGTCGCCGACGGCGGCGTGATCGGGATCGCGTCCCGCTGCGTCTGGGTCGCTTCGGGGTACCGGCGGCCCGCTTCGAAGGCCGGCCCCGACCCTTCCACGGTCTTGCCCGTGAGGCGGTCGGTGCCGTTGAACACGAACGCCGCGTTCCACGCGCTGCCGTTGGTCGAGCCGATCGCGAACGGCCGTTCGTGCGCCGGGAACAGCAGCGTCGCGCTCAGCCAGGAGAGCGCCACCGCCACGTACACCGCGCCCGCCAGCGCCAGCAGCCCGGGGCGGCGCAGGCGCCTGCTGCCGCCCGCGCCGCGGGGGAGCCCCAGCAGCACGAGCAGCCCCAGCCCGGGGAGCGCCACCAGCGACTCCAAGAGCTTCACGTTGAACGCCAGCCCCAGCGCCACCGCGCCGCCCAGCAGCCACGCCTTGCCCCCGCCTTCGCAGCCCCGCACCCCCGCCAGCAGCGCCCCCGCCAGCAGCGCCATCATCACCGCGTCCATCGTGTCGCTGCGCGCGGTGATCACCTCGATCGGCATCACCGCCATCGCCCCCGCCGCCGCCACCCCGGCCCCCGCCCCGAAGGGCCTTCGCACCGCGCCCGCCACCAGCGGCACCGACAGCGTGCCCGCCAGCGCCTCCGGCAGCTTCAACGCGGTCGAGCCGAAGCCCAACAGCTTGACCGACGCCACCTGCAACCACAGGTCGATCGGGGGCTTGTCGATCGCCAGGCGCCCCCCCGGCTCGAACGCGCCGAAGAAGAAGTTGTGCCACGACAGCCCCATGCTGCGCACCGCCGCGTCGTAGAAGGGGTCCACCCGCACCGCGCCGAGGTCGATCACCCGCAGCGCGCCCGCGCCCACGGTGATCAGCGCGATCGCCCCCCAGCCGCTGCGCCACCCGCGCACGAGCGCCCGCCGGAGACCGGGCCCCTGCCGCGGACGCTCCCCGGAAGCTCGGGCGGCGGTCGTGGGTGCCGCTGGAGATGACATCTGTGGAAGGACCCCGCGTTCGCGGCGCGCGACCCGCGCCCGCAGCCATTATCGCGCGCCCGCCCGCCCGCGGCGCGGATCGCTAAGCTCGCCCGTCACCCATGGAGTCAGCTCAGCTCGAGTCCGCGCAGGAGCAGTGCCTGCCGTGCCGGGGCACCGGGCGGGTCATCTCCAACCTCGGCGGCGCTCCGAGCCAGGTGGAGTGCCCGTGGTGCGGCGGCCACCGGGTGCGCCAGCGCGAGGTCGACGCCCAGGCGCACTGGGCCGCGCAGCAGGACGGCGGCGGCGCGCCGGCGCAGGACGGCGGCGGCGAGAGCCCGTAGCGCCCCGCCCCGCCGCGCCGGCGCCGAGAGCCTGAACCCCGCGCGGCCGCGCCGGCGCGCGTTCTCTCTCGAACACACCTGTCGCAGGCGGCGTTGGGGGATTCAAAAAGAGGATTCGTTCCGCGCGGAACGAATCCAAAAAACAAAACACGAAACGGCCGGGGCTCGACCGGCGACGCCGGAGCTGCGTCCCCGAAGGAGAGCCGCCCCATAAGCTTGACCGTTGTGACGCTGCGTCTGATCACCGCCGGCGAGTCGCACGGCCCCGGCCTCACCTGCATCGTCGAGGGGCTGCCCGCCGGCATGGCCCTGCACGCGGGCGACATCGACCACGACCTCGCGCGGCGCCAGCTCGGCCACGGGCGGGGTGGGAGGATGAAGATCGAGCACGACTCCGCCGAGGTGACCGCCGGCGTGCGTCACGGGCGCACGCTCGGGGGACCGGTCGCGCTGCGCGTCGCCAATCGCGACTACGCCAACTGGGAGGAGCGCATGAGCCCGTGGCCGGTGCAGGAGGGCGCGCCGGTCCCCGAGGTCCATCTGCCGCGCCCCGGCCACGCCGACCTGGTCGGCACCTGGAAGTTCAAGCTCGCCGACGTGCGCGACGTGCTCGAGCGCGCCTCCGCGCGGGAGACCGCCGCGCGCGTGGCCGGCGGCGCGCTGTGCCGCGCCCTCCTGCGCGAGCTCGGCGTGGAGGTGCGCTCGCACGTGATTCAGATCGGCTCGGTGCGCGCCCCCGTGCCCTCGCGCGCGCTGACCGTGGGGGACTTCGACGCGGTCGACTCCTCGCCGGTGCGCTGCCTGGACGAGCACGCCACGCGCGCGATGGTCGCCGAGATCGACGCCCAGCGCAAGGCGAATGAGTCACTCGGCGGGGTGTTCGAGGTGCAGGCCTTCGGCCTGCTCCCCGGCCTCGGCTCGCACATCTCCTGGGAGGAGCGCCTCGACGGGCGCCTCGCGATGGCCGTCTGCTCGATCCAGGCCGTCAAGGGCGCCAGCATCGGCGACGCCTTCGAGGTGGCCGGGCTCCCGGGCTCGCGCGCGCACGACGAGATCTTCTTCTCCGACGATCGCGGCTTCTTCCGCGAGACCAACCGCGCCGGCGGGCTGGAGGGCGGCATGACCACCGGCGAGCCCCTGATCGTGCGCGGCGCGATGAAGCCGCTGCCCACGCTCACCAAGCCGCTGCGCTCGGTCGACATCTCCACGCACCTGCCCGCGCCCGCGCTGCGCGAGCGCACCGACTCCTGCACGGTGCCCGCCGCCGGGGTGGTCGGCGAGGCGATGGTCGCCTTCGTGCTCGCCGACGCGCACCGCCGCAAGTTCGGCGGCGACCACATCGACGACGTGCGCGCCGCCGCCCAGCTCTACCGCGAGCGCATCCAATGGCGCCGCTGAGCGCCCCGCGCGCTGCGGACCCCGCCGGCGCTGCCGGCGCCGCGGACGCGCCCGGCCCGACGCGCCCGGCCCGGGGGCGCGCGCCGCGTGGGCGCGCGATCGTGTTCGTGGGCTTCATGGGCGCTGGGAAGTCGACCGCCGCGCGCGAGCTCGCGCACGCGCTGGGCGCGGAGCCGCTCGACAGCGATCTCCTGCTCGAGGAGCGGTTCGGGCACTCGATCGCCGAGCAGTGGGCGCGGGGCGGCGAGGCCTCCTTCCGCGCCACCGAGGAGGAGCTCGTCTGCCAGCTCCTGGCGCGCGCGGGGGCCGGCGCGGTGATCGCGCTGGGTGGCGGCAGCGTGCTCTCCGAGCGGGTGCGCCGCGCGCTCGAGCCCCACCTCACGGTGCTGCTCGAGATCGACCCCCACTGCGCGTGGGAGCGCGTGCGCGGCGGCGAGCACGGCGCCGAGCGGCCGCTGGCGCTCTCCAGGGAGCGCTTCTTCGAGCTGTATTCGGAGCGCCTGCCCGTGTACGAGGGGATCGCCGACGCGCTGCTGCCGGCCCGCCGGGCGGGTGTGGCGGCTCGGGCGGCGGGCCGCCTGCGCGCGCTCGCCGACGCGCCGGCCGGCGTGCGGATGGTGTGGGCCACGGCGGCCTCCGGCGAGTACCCGGTGCTCCTCGCGCACGGCCTGCTGGGCGATCCACCGGGCGGGCCGGCCGGCGGGCCGCTGCTCTCCAGCCCGCTCTGGCCGTTCGATGCGGGCCGCTCGCGGCCGTTCGCGGTCAGCGATGACACCGTGGCTGGAATGTACGGCGAGCGGCTGGGCGCCGCCGAGGCGCTGATCACGATCCCCAAAGGGGAGCTCCACAAGACGCTGGCCTCCGCGGAAGCCGTGTGGAGGGCGCTCGTGCGCGGCGGCATGACCCGCGCCGATCACGTGGTCGCGCTCGGGGGCGGGGTGGTGGGCGATCTGGCCGGCTTCTGCGCGGCCACCTATCAGCGGGGCGTGCCGGTGGTGCACGTGCCCACCACGCTGGTCGCCCAGGTCGACTCCGCCTACGGCGGCAAGACCGGCGTGGATCTGCCGGAGGCCAAGAACTACGTGGGCGCCTACCACCAGCCCACGGGGGTGTTCGTCGATCCCGCCGCACTGCGCACGCTCCCCGAGCGGGAGCTCAACGCGGGGTGGGTCGAGGTGCTGAAGACCGCGCTCATCGCCGGCGGCGCGCTGTGGCAGCGCGTGGCCGACGGGGGGCCGGTCGACGAGGGGGTGATCCTCGCCTGCGCGCGCGCGAAGCTGGCGGTTGTCTCGGACGACGAGCGCGACGCCGGCCGCCGCCAGGTGCTCAACCTCGGCCACACCGTGGGCCACGCGATCGAGACCGCCACCGGCTACACGCGCCTGCTCCACGGCGAGGCGGTGGGCCTCGGCCTGCTCGCCGCCCTGCGGCTCTCCGGACAGGACGATCTGCACGAACGCGTGCTGGAGCTGCTGCGCGCGCGGAGCCTGCCGACCACCCTTCAGGGCTTCGCGCTCGGGGACGCGCCGCTCGAGAGTCTCCTCGCCGCCCTGCACCGCGACAAGAAGCGCACCGGCGCGCAGGTGCCGTTCGTGCTGCTCGACGCGCCCGGTCGGGTGCGCACCGGCGCGCGCGTGGCGGATTCGGAGTTGCGCGCGGCGGTCGCGGAGCTGCTCGGTTGAGAGACGCCACCGACGGCTGGGTCGGGCAGCCGCATGGGGGCCGCGGCGGTCGAGCTCCGGCCGTTGCGTTCTTTGTTTTGAGGATTGGTTCCGCGCGGAACGAATCCTCTTTTTGAATCCCCCAACGGCTCCTCCGACAGGTGTGTTCGAGGCGGCGCCAGATTCCCGCAAAATGCGCGGGAGCCCGCCCCGGCGGTGCCGGTGCCAGTCGACGAGCTCCGTCCGTTTCGTGTTTTGTTTTTTGGATTGGTTCCGCGCGGAACGAATCCTCTTTTTGAATCCCCCAACGGCTCCTCCGACAGGCGTGTTCGAGGCGGCGCCAGGAGGCCACCGGGTCCCGGGCGGCGGGATAGTCTGCTCCCGATGGCCGAAGCGCCCCGCACGGAGGTCATGCGCGCGCACCGCATCGAGGTGATGCACGGGGTCAACCTCGACATGCTGGGCAAGCGCGACCCCGCCCACTACGGCACGCTCGGGCTGCTCGAGCTCGAGCGCCGGATCGAGGCGCTCGGCGCCGGGCTCGGTCTTCGTATGCGCTTCTTTCAGAGCAACGCCGAGTCGGCGTTCGTGGAGCGGCTGCACCGGCTCAGGGAGGAGGCCGACGGCCTGGTCATCAATCCGGGCGCCTGGACCCACTACTCCTGGGCGATCCACGACGCGCTCGAGATAGCCGCTCTGCCGGCGGTCGAGGTCCACCTCTCCGATATCGAGGCGCGCGAGCCGTGGCGGCGCGTGTCGGTGGTCGAGGACCTCTGCCTGGCGAGCTTCCTCGGCCAGGGCCTGGACGGCTATCGCCAGGGGCTCGAGGTGCTGCGCCGCGAGCTGGACCGCCGCCAAGCGGACGATCGCCAAGCGGAGGAGCGCCAAGCGGAGGACCGCCAAGCGGACGACCGCCAAGCGGAGGAGCGCGAGCCGGACGGCTCGGACCGATGAGCGAGGGGGAGCGTGTCGCCGCCGTGGCGCGGCTGCTCGGCGAGCGGGAGCTCGATGCGCTGCTCGTGAGCGGGCCCGCCAACGTGCGTTACCTGAGCAACTACACCGGCAGCAACGGGCTCGCGCTGATCGCCTCCACCGAGAGCGCCCGCCCGCACCTCTTCCTGACCGACTTCCGTTACGCGACCCAGGCCGAGCAGCAGGTGCCGGGTTGTCTGGAGCGCGAGATCTCCACCGGCGATCTGCTCGAGTCGGTGTGCCTGCAGTTGCGCGGCTGGGAGGGCGGCGACGCGCAGGATGGCGGTCAGCGCCGCGCGGCGCGGCGATTGGGCTTCGACGACGCGCACCTCACCGTCGCCCAGCACCGGCGCCTGGGCGACCTGCTCGAGGGGGCCTCGTGGGAGCTCGAGCCCTGCGGGGGGTTGGTCGAGTCGCTGCGCGAGATCAAGGACCCCGAGGAGCTGCGGCGCATCGGCGCCGCCGCGCAACTGGCCGACGAGGCGCTGCGGGCTGTGCTCGAGCGCGGCCTCGCGGGGCGCAGCGAGCGCGAGGTGGCGATCGCGCTGGAGCTCCAGATGCGTCGGCTCGGCGCGGAGGGCCCCAGCTTCCCCGCGATCGTCGCCGCCGGCGCCCACGGGGCGCTGCCCCACGCCGAGCCGCGCGATGCCCAGATCCCGGTCGGGGTGCTGGTCACGATCGACTGGGGCGCCACGCTCGACGGCTACTGCTCCGATTGCACCCGCACATTCGCGGTCGGCCACGCCGACGGGCTCGCGCGGGAGGTGTATGAGCTGGTGCTGGCCGCGCAGCGCACCGGCCTGGACGCGCTGCGCGCGGGGCGCAGCGGCCGCGAGGTCGACGCCGACGCGCGCGCGGTGATCGAGCGGGCCGGCTACGGCGAGCAGTTCGGCCACGGGCTCGGCCACGGGGTGGGCATCGAGGTGCACGAGGCTCCGCGCCTCTCGCGCACCGCCCCCGAGGAGCAGTTGGTGCGTGCCGGCACGGTCGTCACCGTCGAGCCCGGCGTCTATCTGCCCGGCAGGGTGGGGGTGCGGATCGAGGATCTCGTGAGCGTGACCGCCGAGGGCTGCCGGGTGCTCAACGGCCTCTCCAAGGAGCTCACCGTCCTCGATTGATCGTTGCCCTCCTCGCCGCGCGCGCCGTCGGAGAGAGCGGTTCGCCTCGAGCTCTCAAACATGCAGCCGCACAGGCTCGAACGCGAGCACCTCGGCGAGCGTGCCGTAGTGACGGTCCACGTGCAACACGTCGGCCTGGTGCTGCTGCGCGCAGGCCGCGATGAGCAGGTCGGGGATCGGGATGCGCTGGCGGCCCTTGCGCCCGAGCTCTCGATGCGCGCTCAGCGCGAGCTGGATCGTCTCCGCATCGACACGCAGATCGCGAAACAGGGAGAGCCGCTCCTCGATCTCTTCGTAGTCGCCCCGGCTGCGCGCGCCGAAGAGCATCTCCAGTCGCACGACCGCGCAAACGCATATCTCGCCGAGCTCGAGCATCTCGGATGTGGCGCGTTCCAGCGCCGACTTGTCGGCCAGCAGCAGCCGCTCTAGCGCCACGCCTGATCGTCTCTGACCGCGTCCCAGTCGACCAGCGCCTGAAGCTCCGCCAGCGCGCGTCGCTGACGTTCGCGAAGGTCCGCGGCTTCGGCCGCGGCGCGCGCGAGATCGAGCCGCTCGTGTCCGGTGCGCGCCAGCCGCAGCAGCAACTCCTTGCGATCCCGCACATCCGGCCACTGCCGCTGCGCATCGTCCAGCAGCTCGCGCACCGCACCGGTGTCGGTGATGGTGTAGCGGGGACGGGTCGTCGGCACCGACTGAGTGTAGCACCACTGGGTACGGTGCCGCACCTGGCGTTGCAGGGCGTTCCAGAGCGTTTCGGGGCGTCGCACGGCGTCGCAGGGCGTTCCAGGGCGGCCCCGGGGCGTTCCAGGGCGGCCCGGGGCCGAGATGGCTGGCGGCCCTGAGCGCGCTCGCCGCCAGACCGCTCGCTACGCTCTGGCGCGGTGCTCTCGACCAATCAGCTCAAGAACGGCAACCACATCGAAGTGGACGGCACGGTCTTCAAGGTGCTGGAGTTCCAGCACGTCAAGCCCGGCAAGGGCGGCGCGTTCGTGCGCACCCGGCTGCGCCGGGCCAGGGATGGGGCGGTGATCGATCGGACCTTCCGCGCCGGCGAGAAGTTCCGCGCGGTGCGCACCGAGGCGCGCAAGATGCAGTTTCTCTACGCCGACGGCACCGAGGCTCACCTGATGGACAGCGCCTCCTATGAGCAGATCGCGCTCGCGCAGTCGGCGGTGGAGGACGCGCTGCGCTGGATCCTGCCCAGCGACGAGGTGGAGGTGCTGTTCATCGACGACGAGGCGGCCGACGTGCAGGTGCCGGGCTCGGTCGATCTCGAGATCACCCACACCGAGCCGGGGCTGCGCGGCGACACCGCCTCCGGCGGCGGCACCAAGCCGGCCACGCTCCAGACCGGCGCCACGATCCAGGTGCCGCTCTTCATCGACGTGGGCGAGCGCGTGCGTGTCGACACCCGCTCCGGCGAGTACCTCTCGCGCGCGTCGGCCTAGCGCGATGCGCCGCTCCGAGCAGCGCCGCGCGGCCGTGGTGGCGCTCTACCAGCACGATCTCACCGGGCGGTCCGTCGCGGAGAGCCTTCCGCGCGACGCCTCCGCGTTCTCGCGCGCGCTCGCCAGCGAGGCCGCTGCACGGGCCGCGTCGCTGGATGAGGTGATCGACCGCCACGCCACCGGCTGGTCGGTGCAGCGCATCCAGCCGCTCGAGCGCTCCATCATGCGCGTGGCGCTGCTCGAGATGCTCCATCCCGAGGTGGTCCCCCACGAGCAGCCGATGCCGCCGGAGGGCGCGATCGAGGAGGCGGTGCGGAGCGCCAAGACCTTCTGCGGCCCCGACGCGCCGGCGTTCGTCAACGGCGTGCTCGCGGCGGCGTTGCGCGAGCTGCGCCAGAATCACGCTTGCAGGGAGCTGCCGCGATGAATCTCGACCGCCTCGACGACCTCATCTCCCGGCTGGAGCGCGCCGCCGAGCAGCTGCGCTCCGGCGAGCTCTCACCCGACGCCGCCGCCACCGTGGTGGAGGAGTGCGCCGGGCTCGCCGGCGAGGCCAGCGCCGAGCTCGAGCGGCGCGCGCGCACCGACACGCACGCGCCGCCGCCCGGCCAGGACAGCCTGCTGTGAGCGCCGCCGCCGCCGGGCCGGTTGGAGCGCTCTATCCGGAGCACCTGCGCACGGAGGTCGAGCGGTACCTGGAGGCGATGCGCTTCTCCGAGGAGCCGCTCACCGCGGGCCTCGAGGAGGCGATGCGCTACTCGCTGCTCGCGCCCGGCAAGCGCATCCGGCCGGTGCTGGCGCTCGCCACCGCCGAGGCGCTCGGCATGCAGCGCGCGCTCCTGCTGCCCCTGGCGGGCGCGATCGAGCTGATCCACACCTACTCGCTGATCCACGACGACCTCCCCGCGATGGACGACGACGAGATGCGCCGCGGGCGCCCCACCTGCCACGTGGTCTACGGCGAGGCGGTCGCGGTGCTGGCCGGCGACGGCCTCTACGCCGAGGCGTTCCGCCACCTCTTCGAGCGGAGCGCCTCTCCCCCCGAGCGCGTGCTCGCGGCCGCGGCGGAGCTCGCCGGGGCCACCGGCGTGGGCGGCATGGTCGGCGGCCAGTACGCCGACGTGCGCGAGAGCGCGCCCGCCGGTCCCACGGGGTTGCGGCGGTTGCACGAGCTCAAGACCGGGCGGCTGATCGGCGCCGCGGTGATTTGCGTGCTTCTGTTGGGGGGAGTGGATGGACGTGCGACAATTGCGTTCCGCCGCTTCGCGGCCGAGTTGGGTGTGCTGTTTCAGATCGTCGACGACATCCTCGACGTGACCGGCACCGACGACTCGCTCGGCAAGCCGCGGGGCAGCGATGAACGACACGGCAAGCGCACCTACGTCAGCGAGTTCGGCACCGACGGAGCCAGGGAGCTGGCGCAGGAATCGCACCGCGCCGCGCGCGAGGCGCTCGCCGAGGCGGTCGCCGCGCTGCCCGCGCCCGCCCGCGCGCCCAGCGAGCTCGAGCAGATCACCGATTTCGTCTACACACGCACGTCGTGAGCGTGAGCGAGGAGGCGAACCATGAGCGACACACCCACATCGAACGGCGCCGAGCCTCTGCTGGCGCGCGTCGAGGCGCCGTCCGACCTGCGCTCGCTCTCCGATGAGCAGCTCGCGCAGCTGGCCCAGGAGGTGCGCGAGCTCCTGATCGACACCGTCGGCGAGATCGGCGGCCACTTCGGCGCCAACCTCGGCACCTGCGAGCTCGCGGTCGCGCTCCATTCGCTGCTCGACTCTCCCACCGACAAGATTCTCTGGGACGTGGGCCATCAGGCGTACCCCCACAAGATCCTCACCGGCCGGCGCCCGATGCTCCACACGATCCGCCAGTACCGCGGGCTGGCGCCGTTCTGCTCGATCGCCGAGTCGCCGCACGACATCATGGGCGCCGGCCACGCCTCCACCTCGGTGGGCTACGCGGTGGGCATCCGCGAAGGCATGCGCAAGATGGGCCAGGACGGCAGGGTGGTCGCGGTGATCGGCGACGGCGCCATGACCGGCGGCGTGGCTTTCGAGGCGATCAGCCAGGCCGGCGGCCTGGGCACGCCGATCGTGGTTGTGCTCAACGACAACGGCATGTCGATCGCACCCAACGTGGGCGCGCTGTCGCGCTACTTCAACCGCGTGCGGTTGAACCCGAAGCTGTGGCACGCGCGCGAGGGGGTCGAGGGCGGGCTCGCGCGCCTGCCCGGCGGGATCGGCTCCGCCTTCGAGCGGCTGGGTCCCCAGCTGAAGGAGTCGATCAAGGCCTTCTGGGCCCCGGGGCTGTGGTGGGAGGAGCTCGACTGGGTCTACACCGGCGTGGTCGACGGCCACGACGTACGCGCGCTGCGCGCGGCGCTGCGCGAGGCGCTGGAGGCCGAGCGCCCGGTGGTCGTGCACATCGCCACCGTCAAGGGCAAGGGCTTCGCGCCGGCCGAGAACGGGGGCTTGGAGGGCATGGAGAAGTGGCACGCCGCCAAGCCCAAGTCGATCCACAACGGCGCGCCCGCGCCCGCACCCAAGGCGCCCAAGGCGGCCTCCGGCAAAGCCGCCCCGCCGCAGTACACGCAGGTGTTCGGCGAGGCGCTGGTGCGCGAGTGCCAACGCGACGAGCGCGTCGTGGGCATCACCGCCGCGATGAACTCCGGCACCGGCCTCAACATCCTCCAGAAGGCGATGCCGGAGCGCTACTTCGACGTCGGCATCGCCGAGCAGCAGGCGGTGCTGTTCGCCGCCGGCCTCTCGCTGCAGGGCGCCAAGCCGGTGGCGGCGATCTACTCGACCTTCCTGCAGCGCGCCTACGACCAGATCGTCCACGACGTCTGCCTGCAGAAGCTCAACGTGGTGTTCGCGATGGATCGCGCCGGCCTCGTGGGCGACGACGGCCCCACCCACCACGGCGCCTTCGACATCGCCTATCTGCGCTGCCTGCCCAACATCGTGCTGATGGCGCCGCGCGACGAGGCGATGCTCGTGCACATGCTGCGCACCGCGCTGCTGCACGACGACGGCCCGATCGCGCTGCGCTACCCCCGCGGCGAGGCCGCCGGCGCGGGTGTGCCCGCCGACCCGCAGGCGATCCCGATCGGTACCGGCGAGGTGCTGCGCGAGGGCGCCCCCAGCCCCTCCAACGGCGGCCGCGTGGCGCTGATCGGCTACGGCACCGGCGTGGGCAAGGCGCTTGCCGCCGCCGATCAGCTCGCCGAGCGGGGCATCCAGCCCACCGTGGCCGACGCGCGCTTCGCCAAGCCGATCGACGCCGCTTTGATGGCGCAGCTCGCCGCCGAGCACGACCTGCTGGTGACCGTCGAGGAGGGCGTGCTGGCCGGCGGCTTCGGCTCCGCCGTGTGGGAGACCCTCAGCGAGGCCGGCGCCAGCCCGCGCATCATGCGCGTCGGCCTGCCCGACCGCTACGTCACGCACGGCAAGCCCGCGCTGCTGCACGAGGAGGTCGGCTACACCGGCGCGCGCATCGCCGAGCGCGTGGCGGCCGCGATCCGCGACCGCCAGTCGGCCGCGATCGGCGCCTGAGCCGCGATCGCCGGGGGTCGCCGCGCGGGCGGCGCGCAGGCGGCGAGAGGCGCGGGGCTCCGAGGTGTCCGCCCGCGCCCGCTCCAGCGGTGCCGGTCGAGCTCCGTGCGCCGCACGAGCCCGGGCGCCGCACGAGCCCGGGCGCCGCACGAGCTCCGGCCGTTGCGTGTTTTGTTTTTTGGATTGGTTCCGCGCGGAACGAATCCTCAAAACAAATCCCCCAACGGCTCCTCAGACAGGTGTCTTCGAGGAGCTGGGGCGCGCTTAAAAGAGAAGCGGCCCGCTGGGAGGGCGGGCCGCTTCGGGGAGGAGGGTGCTTCTGTGCTTCGGGTCGACCGGAATATTGACGGGCGCCACGCCCCTTGTGTGTGAGCTTGATCACAGTGACGGGGCGGCCGCTCACGAGCGGCTCGCTACGATGCTCGCATGTGTGTGGGATGTGCGATGGCTGCCATGGCCGGCGCGTCCGGCGTGCGCACCTGGCTGCAGACCCACCATCTCGGCTGGCTGACTCCCCGACGGCTGCGCGCGCTCACGGCGGCGCTTTTCGTGGTGGCGCTGTTGGTGTCCTCGCTCGGGCTGAGCGGGTCCTCCAAGCCGGCGCACCCGGCGCGCCACGCAGCGGTGGCCGCCGTGGACACCGCCTCGCATTCGCGCTGAGTCGCCCCGCCGCCGGCCGCGCGGCCACCAACGGGTACGGTTCGCTGCGGTGCCGATGCCCAAGCAGCGCCTGGACTCCCTGCTGGCCGCCCGCGGGCTGTTCGCCTCCCGCAGCCGGGCGGCGGCGTCGATCATGGCCGGCGAGGTCCAGGTCGGGCGCGAGCGGCGCACCGCCTCAAAGCCCGGCGAGCTGGTCGAGCAGGACGCGCCGCTCGAGGTGCGCGAGCGGCGGCGCTTCGTCTCGCGCGGGGGCATCAAGCTCGCCAACGCGCTCACCGCGAGTGGGGTCGCGGTGGACGGTCGGCGCGCGCTCGACGTGGGCGCGTCCACCGGCGGCTTCACCGACTGCCTCCTGCAGGCGGGCGCGCGCGCGGTGATCGCGGTGGATGTGGCCTACGGCCAGCTCGACTACGCGCTGCGCAACGACCCGCGGGTGCACGTGCTGGAGCGCACCAACGCCCGCTCGCTCACGCGCGGCGAGCTGCCGTTCGCCCCCGAGCTGGCGGTGATCGATCTCTCGTTCATATCGCTGGCCAAGGTGC
This sequence comes from Solirubrobacterales bacterium, assembly GCA_009781575.1. Lineage (GTDB taxonomy): Bacteria > Actinomycetota > Thermoleophilia > Solirubrobacterales > Solirubrobacteraceae > Palsa-744. The sequence goes on along the minus strand of WQXW01000002.1, from coordinate 10,898 downwards.
TGCCGGCGGTGCTGGCTGCGCTGGCCCCGCGCCACGACGTGCTCGCGCTGGTCAAGCCCCAGTTCGAGCTGGGGCCCGGGCGCGTGGGCCGAGGCGGTGTGGTGCGCGACCCCGCCGATCGCCGCGACGCGCTGCTGGCCGTGGGGCGCGCGGCGCTCGACCTCGGCGCCTCGGTGCTCGGCTTCTTCTCCTCACAGCTGCCCGGGCCGAAGGGCAACCGCGAGTCGTTCATCTGGCTGGGCGAGCCGGGGCGCGCGGGTGCGGCCGCCGGCGAGCCGGCGCTGCTGGCGATGGCGCGCGAGGTCGAGCCGTGAAGCAGGCCACGGTGCTCACCCACAGTCGCCCCGAGGAGACCGCCGCGGCGCTGTCGCTCCTGATCGAGGAGGCCCGACAGAAGGGGGTCACGCTGCGCTTCGACTCGGAGGAGACCGCCAAGCATGGGCTGAGCTCCGGGCCGGGGGTGGTTGTGGACGCGCCACTGATCGAGCAGGTCGAGCTGTGCGTGGTGCTGGGCGGCGACGGCACGATCCTGCGCGCGTTGCGCCACTACGCGGGCACGGAGGTGCCGGTGTTCGCGGTCAACTTCGGCGAGATCGGTTTCCTGGCCACCGTCGAGCCCGAGGAGGCGGCCGAGGGCTTCCGCCTTGCGCTGGGCGGCGATTTCGAGCTGCTGAAGCTGCCGGCGATCGTGTTGGAGACCGGCGAGGGGGTGGAGCACGCGATGAACGACGTCGCGATCCACCGCAAGGTGGGCGAGCGCGTGGCCGAGCTCTCCTACTCCTCCGACGGGGAGGAGCTCGGCTCTGTCCGCTGCGACGGGCTGGTGGTCTCCACTCCCGCGGGCTCGACCGGCTACAACCTCGCCAACGGCGGCCCGGTGATGGCGTGGGGGGTGGAGGGGTTCGTGGTGTCGTTCATCGCGCCCCACTCGCTGACCGCGCGCGCGCTGGTGATGGCGCCGGGCGATCGACTGGCGATCGCGAACCGCTCGCGCGGGCCGCTGGACCTCTCCGTCGACGGACGGCCGGTCGGTGAGGCCGCGGCCGGCGGGTCGATCGGCGTGCGCTTCGTCGACGACGCCGGCACGATCGCGCAGCTCCCCGGCAGCTCCTTCTACCGCCGCCTGCGCGAGAAGTTCGGGCGCCTGGCGCGCTGACGCGGGTTCTCGCCCGTGCCATCATTCGGCCTCGACGAGATGAGCTGGGTTCGTTGAGAGCGATCGCGGTTGTCCCGGGCCGTCCCGACACGGCCGGCGTGGTCGAGGTGGGCGAGCCGCCGCTCTCCGACGGCGCGCTGCTGGTGCGCACGCGGCTGATCGGCATCTGCGGCACCGACCGCGAGATCGCGATCGACGGTTACGGCATCCCACCCCCGGGCGAGGGGCGGCTCGTGCTGGGTCACGAGTCGCTGGGCGAGGTGCTCGACGCGCCCGACGGCAGCGGCTTTGCGCGCGGCGATCTGCTGGCCGGCGTGGTGCGCCGGCCCGACCCGCTCCCCTGCGCCGCGTGCGCGGCCGACGAGTGGGACATGTGTCAGACCGGCGATTTCGTGGAGCTCGGGATCAAGGAACACCACGGCTACGGCAGCGAGCGCTTCCGGGTCGATCCGCGCTTCGCCGTGCGCCTGGACCCGGCTCTGGGCGAGCTCGGCGTGCTGCTGGAGCCCACCTCGGTGGTGGCCAAGGCGTTGGAGCACGCCCAACAGCTCGGCGCGCGCGCCTGGTTCCAGCCGCGCGTGGCGCTGATCACCGGCGCCGGTCCGATCGGGCTGCTCGCCGCGATGCTCGCGCGCCAGCGGGGCCTCGAGACACATGTTGTGGATCGCGCCACCTCCGGCGCCAAGCCCGGCCTCGTGACCGACCTCGGCGCCATCTACCACAGCACGCCCGTGGCGGAGCTTCAGATCCGGCCCGACATCGTGGTCGAGTGCACCGGCGTCTCGGGGGTGGCGATCGATGCCATCCACCGCGCCGCGCCGGGCGCGGTGATCGCGCTCACCGGCATCTCCCACAGCCAGCGCGTCGCCGAGGCGCGCCTCGACGCATTGAACGCCGAGATCGTGCTGGGCAACAAGGTGGTGTTCGGCACGGTCAACGCCGCGCGCCGCCACCACGATCAGGCCGCCCACGCGCTGGCCAGGGCCGACCCAAGCTGGCTCGCGCGGCTCATCACCCGGCGGCTGCGCGCCGACGAATGGCCGGCCGCACTCGAGAAGAGCCGGGGCGACATCAAGGTCGTGGTCGACATGACCGCGAGCGATTGATCGGCGATCCCGCGCTCAGCGCTGGATCCTGCCGCCGGCATCGCCGGCCGCGAGGCGCTGCACCTCCTCCAACCCCACCAGGTTGAAGTCCCCCGGGATCGTGTGCTTGAGCGCGGATGCCGCCACCGCGAAGTCGAGCGCCTGCTGGTCTGAGGCGCCGGTCAGCAGCGAGTGGATCAAACCGGCCGCAAACGAGTCGCCCGTGCCCACGCGGTCGACTATGTGAGCCACGTCGTACCGCGGGCCGACCAGAAACTCGCGGCGGTTGCACAGACAGGCCGACCACTCGTTGTGACTCGCGCTGTGGCTGGTGCGAAGCGTGATCGCCTGGCAGCGGAGGTTCGGAAACTCCTCCAGCACTGTCGCGCAGAGCCGGCCGTAGCGGTCGAGGTCGAGCGTGTCAGGAATCTCCTCGCTCGGCACGGCCTCGGCCGGGATCGGGGCCTCGGCCGGGATCGGGGCCTCGGTCGGGATCGGGGCCTCGGTCGGGATCGGGGCCTCGGCCGGGGTCGGGGCCGGCGGCGCGATCCCCAGCGAGCGCTGGCAGTCCTCCTCGTTGGCGATCCCCACGTCGACCAGGCCAACCAGCTCGCGCATCACCTCCGGCGCCGGCTTTCCGTACCGCCACAGCTTGGCGCGGAAGTTGTAGTCGCACGACACCGTCACACCGCGTCGTTTGGCCGAGGACACCGCTTCGAAGCACAGGTCGGCCGCGCGCCCGCTCAGCGCCGGCGTGATCCCACTGACGTGAAACCAGTCCACTCCCTCGAGGATCGCGTCCCAGTCGAAGCTCCCCCGCTCGGCTTCGCTGATCGCCGAGTGGGCGCGGTCGTAGACCACCACCGACGGGCGCTCGTCCGATCCGGTCTCCACAAAGTAGATCCCCACCCGCTCGCCGGATCGGGCGATCTGGGAGGTGTTCACCCCGTGCCGGCGCAGCTCGGCGATCGCCGCGTCGCCGATCGCGCCTCCCGGCAGCGCTGTCACGAGCGCCGAGTCGATCCCCAACTTGGCGAGCGACACGGCCACGTTCGCCTCGCCGCCGCCGAAGGTGGCCTCGAGCTGGGGCGATTGCAACAGGCGCTCATGGCCGGGCGCGCCGAGCCTGAGCATGATCTCCCCGAACGTCACGACGCGCGTCATCGCACCCGCCTCCGGTCCGCGAGCGCGGCCGTGCGCGTCATCGCGCCTCGCTCCGTTCCCGGCGCACCTGGCGCACGATTGCGCGTGCCTCCCGTGCCGCCACCACGATGTCGGCGAACCTGCGCGCGGCGATCGCCTCCCTGCCGGCGATCCAGCTTCCCCCGCAGGCGACCACGTTCGGCTGACGCGCGTAGTCGGGGAGATTGCGCGCGCTTATCCCGCCCGTGGGAACAAATTGGACCTGCGGGAAGGGGGCGCGCAATGCCTGCAACAGCGCCACTCCGCCCAGCTGCTCGGCCGGGAACAGCTTGAGCGTGCGCAGTCCCCGTTGCGATGCCGCGTTCACCTCGGTCGGGGTCGCCACCCCCGGGATCAACGGCACCGAACGCGCCTCGCACCAATCGACAATTGCCGCATCGAGGGCGGGGGACACGAGAAAGTGCGCACCGGAGCTCACCGCGCGATCGGCCTGCTCGACGCTCAGCACCGTGCCGGCACCGACCGTCATCTGCGCGGCCTCGCCGCGCATTCGCTCGATTGCCTCCGCCGCCGCCGGGGTGCGCAACGCGACCTCGGCGTGTGCGATCCCACCCTGCAGCAGGGCGCCGGCCAGTGGACCGGCGTGGTCCGCCCGGTCGATCGTGATCACCGGCAGCACGCCGGCATCGGCCAGCGGACCATTGCCAACATTGGTCATCTGTTCGCGCGCGCCGGCCACGCCCGCGTCGGCCAGTGACTCACTGCCGACGTCGGTCATCCGCTCGAGCGCGCCGGCGGGACCCACCCGCGGTAGGAGGCGCACCCGCGCCCGCGCGCGTCCAGACCGGTGACCGAGAACACCCGCCCGGCGTCCGGCTGGCGCTGTAGCGCCGCCTCATCGAGCCGCTCGCGGCCGGTGGTGACAAACAGGGTGCGGCGATCGCTTCCGCCAAACGCGCAGGAGGTGGCCTGCGCCACCGGCATCTGCACGGTGGCGCGCAGCGAGCCGTCCGGGGCATGGCAATTCACACCCCAGCCGCCGTACAACCCGACCCAGATGTCACCCCGCTCGTCCACGGTCAGCCCGTCCGGCGCCGCGCCGGGTCGATCGATCTGCACCACAGTGCGGCGCGCGCCGAGCGCGCCGGTGGGGCCGTCGAAATCGAACGCCTCCACCAGGCCGGTGCCGCTGTCGCTGAGGTACATGGTGCCGCCGTCGGGGCTCCAGCCGATGCCGTTTGAGATGGTCAAGCCGCTCAGCACGGCGGTGCACCCACCATCGAGCTCGAGGCGATAGAGGGTGCCCGCCCCCGGCGACTCGTCGTATGCCATCGTGCCGGCCCAGAAGCGGCCCTGCGGGTCACACGCGCCGTCGTTCATGCGCACCCCGCCGTTGCCCGCCTCCGGCTGGGCGAGCTCGCGTGTGGCGCCGTCGTCGTCGACGAACAGAAAGCCCTGTCCCGCGGCCAGCAGATACCCGCCTCCCGCGACCGGCACAACCGCGCCCACATGCCGGTCGAGCGCCATCGTGCGCACCCGCGCGGGACCGCCGCCGGCTGCCAGTGTGGCGCGGTGAAAGCCACAGCCGAGGATGTCCACCCAGAGCAGCTCCTGGCGCTCCTCGTGCCACAGCGGGCCCTCGCTGAGCAGCCCCGCCTCGGGCGACCACGCGGTGACCTGGAGCGTGCTCACGCTTGCGGGCCTACGTCGAGCGCGACGAGCCCGAGCGCGACCAGCGCGCCTCGACCAGCTCGCCCGCGTTGACCGGCGAGCGCGGAGGCTGGCCGCGGAGCACGCGCACCACCTCTTCGGCGGGGAACTCTCTCACTGTGCGCATCGCCTCCTCCGAGTAGTAGGCCGCGTGTGGCGTGATCACCACGTTGTCCAGGCCGAAGAGCGGGTTCTCCGGGCGCCAGTCGGCGAGCTTGGAGGGCTCCTCCTCGATGTCGTCGATTCCCGCGCCCGCGATCCAGCCCTCGCTGAGCGCGCGGTGCAGCGCGCGATCCTCGACGATCGGCCCGCGCGCGGTGTTGATCAGGATCGCGCTGCGCTTCATGCGCCGCAGCTGGGTCTCGTCGAAGAGGTGGTGGGTCTGGGGCGTGAGCGGAGCTTGGATCACCAGGCAGTCCGACCCGGTGAGGAGCTCGTCGAAGGAGACCGCCTCGGCGCCGGCGGCGGCGATCTCCAGCGCCGGCAGGAACGGGTCGTGGGCGGTGATGCGCATGCCGAATCCGGCCGCGCGCGCTGCGATGGCGCGGGCGATCGCGCCAAACGACAGCAGCCCGAGCACGCTCCCCCGCAGGCGGTGAATCGGCGCGCCCGATTGCCATTGCCACGTGCCCGCGCGCGTGGCGCGGTCGTAGACGTTGATCTTGCGCGCCACCGCCAGCAGCAGCGCCATCGCATGATCGGCGACCTCGTTCTCACACCACTCGTTGGGCACGTTGGTCACCAGGATGTTGTGGTGGGTGGCCGCGTCGACGTCCACGATGTCCACGCCGGTGCCGTAGCGCGCGATCACGCGACAGTCGCGCAGCTCCTCGATCACGCGCGCGCTGATCGTCGCGTACTGGGCCACCACCGCCACGGCGTCGTGAGCGACCTCGATCACCTCCTGCTCGGTCTTGCACTGGGCGGCGATCAGCTCGAGGCCCGCCCCCTCGATGATCGCGCGCTCGATATCGACGTCGCCGTAGTCGTAGTCGGCGATCACCACCTTTTCACCTGTGCCCGCCACCGACACGCTCCCGTTCCTCACACGCGCGTTATCGGCTGGCGAGCGGCCGGCGGGTGAGCGGTCGAGGAGGCGCCGCCTGAGCCGGTGGAGATCAGCGACGCGCCGTGCGACGCGCCGCTGGCGACCTGCTCGTACAGCGAGAGGATGCCGCGGCTGTGGCGGGGAGGTCGCGGCGTCCATCGCGCTCGGCGGCGCGCGAGGATCTCGCTCACCTCCTCCTCGGGCAGCGGACGGCCCTCGACACCGACGATCGCCAGCCGCCGCTCGGGCGCGTTCAGTTCGATCAGGTCGTTCTCCTCCACCAGCGCGATCGGGCCTCCCTCCAGCGCCTCCGGGGTGACATGCCCGACGCACGGCCCCCGCATCGCGCCCGAGTAGCGCCCGTCGGTGACGATCGCGGTTGTGTGGTTCAGCGCCGGATCGGCCGACAGGATCGCCGCGGCGAAGTACATCTCCGGCATACCGTTGGCGCGCGGTCCCTCATAGCGGATCACCATCACATCGCCCGGTGTTATGCGCCGCTCGATGAGCGCGTCGATCGCGTCGGGCTCGTCCTCGAACACCCGCGCCGGACCGGTGTGCGCGTGCATCTCCTTAGGCACCGAGAAGGTCTTCACCATCGCCCCCTCGGGCGCGATGTTGCCCCGCAGGATCGCGATCCCGCCGTCGGTGGCGAACGGATCGTCGCGGGGGCGGATGATCTCCTGCCGGTCTATCTTGAAATTGCGCAGGTAGCCGAGCCGCTCGCGCATGAAGAACTTGCTGCGTTCGATCTCATCGAGGTTCTCACCCAGGGTTTTGCCCGTGACGGTGACACACTCCAGGTGCAGCATGTCGCGCAGCTCCAACATCACCGCCGGCACGCCGCCGGCGTACCAGAAATACTCGACCGGGTAGCGCCCGGTCGTCTTCACATTGGCCAGCACCGGCACCTGACGGTGGATGCGATCGAAGTCGTCCACCGTGACCTCCACGCCGGCCTCCGCGGCGATCGCCGGCAGGTGCAACAGCGCGTTGGTCGAGCCGCCGATCGCCGCGTGCATCACAATCGCGTTCTCGAACGCCTCGCGCGTGAGGATCTGTCGCGGCGTGAGCTCCTCGGCGATCAGGCGCACGATCTGCTTTCCCGCAGCGCGCGCGTAGCGCAGCAACTTGGTGAGCGGCTCCGGCACGAGCGCCGAGCCGGGCAGCGCCAGCCCGAGCGCCTCCGAGAGCACCTGCCCGGTGGCGGCGCTGCCCATGAACTGGCACGCACCACAGGTGGGGCACGCGCCGCGCTGGGCCAGATCGAGCTCCTCCTCCGTCAGCTCGCCCCGCCTGACCGCGGCGCCCATCTCCCACATCTCATTCGAGGTGACATAGTCGGGGGCGTTCAGCTGGGTCCCGCCCGGCACGTGCACCGCGGGCAGATCGCAGCGCGCGATCGCCAGCAGATGCGCCGGCACCGACTTGTCGTTGCCCGAGATCAGCACCATCGCGTCGTGTGGGTGGCCGAGCGCGTGGATCTCGATCATCGCCGCGATGATGTCCCGCGACACCAGCGAGTAACTCATTCCATCGGTCGCCTGCACCACGCCGTCGCAGATGTCGGACACCACGAACTCGCCCGGCTTGCCGCCCGCCTCGAACACGCCGTTGGACACCTCCTCGACCAGGGCGCGAAAGTGAAACGTGCCGGGGTGACCCATCCCGTAGGCGCTCTCCACGAGCACCTGCGGCTTGCGAAGGTCGTCCTCGGTCCAGTTCATGCCCAGGCGAAGCGCGTCTCCCTGGAAGTTGACCTCACGGAGGCGCTGGCTGCGGAGCCGCTTTCGATCGATCCCGGCAGGAGTGGGTACAGCCGCCATCCGCGCGATCGAATCGCTCATGCGAGCCTCCGTTCGTCGAGTCAGCAGACGAGTGACATCTTCGCACATCGCGCCCCGCGAGGAAACACGGCAACTGCTACGATCCGCGCCGGCGCCGGCCGCGCTGGCGTGCAGGACGGGGTGCGTCGCCCCACTGCCCGACTGTGGATTTCATGGCTCCCCGGACGATCGCCGTGTCTCGCTCCTCCCACTCGATGGTGGGGGGCAGCCCCTTTCCGCCGATCGCCGACTACGGATTCATCTCCGACTGTGAGGTGTGCGCGCTGATCGCCCCGAGCGGCAGCGTGGAGTGGATGTGCGTGCCCCGCATGGACAGCGCGAGCATCTTCGCCACCATGCTGGATCGGGACGCGGGCTGGTGCCGCCTCGGACCTGCCGATGTGACCGTCCCGGCCGACCGCCGCTACCTGGCGGGCACGATGGTGCTCGAGACCACGTGGGACACGGCCACCGGGTGGGCGGTGGTGCGCGATGCGCTGTTGATCGGACCGTGGCGCGACGATTCACCCAGCGCGAGCGCGCATCGCCGCTCGCCGTCCGATCACCAGGCCGAGCGGGTGCTGCTGCGCACCGCGCGCTGCGTGAGCGGCTCGATCGACATCGTGCTCGAATGCGAGCCCGCCTTCGACTACGGGCGCACGCGCGGGCAATGGCGACACAGCGACGATCGTTACGGTCAGGCGGAGATCGCGGTGGATGGTGAGCCCACGATCCGGCTGACCACCGACATGAACCTGGGGCTCGAGGGGCCGCGCGCGATGGCTCGCCGGCGCCTGCGCGCGGGCGAGCAGGTGTTCTGCGCGCTCTCCTGGGGCGACGGCGCGCCGCCGCAGAGTTTCACAGAGGCCCAGGAGCGGCTGACCGGGACCGCCGACTTCTGGCACGAGTGGATCGCGCGCGGCCGCTTCCCGGACCATCCCTGGCGCACCTACCTGCAACGCTCGGCGCTGACGCTCAAGGGGCTGATCTACGCGCCCACCGGGGCGATGCTGGCGGCGGCCACCACCTCGCTGCCCGAGACCCCGGGCGGAGAGCGCAACTACGACTACCGCTACGCCTGGCTGCGCGACTCGACCTTCCTGCTGTGGGGCCTCTACACGCTGGGCTTCGATCGCGAGGCCGACGACTTCTACTACTTCATCACCGACCTGGTCGAGGCCCAACCCGACCTGCAGATCATGTACGGGATCGGCGGCGAGCGGGAGCTGACCGAGCAGGAGCTCGAGCACCTGTCGGGCTACGACGGCGCGCGGCCGGTGCGGATCGGCAACGCCGCGTGGGATCAGCGCCAGCACGACGTGTGGGGGGTGCTGCTCGACTCGGTCGCGCTCCACCTGCGCTCCGGCGACCAGCTGGACCAGCGGCGCTGGCAGATGCTCGCGCGCCAGGTGGACGCGGCGCTCGAGAGCTGGCGCGCGCCCGACCAGGGACTGTGGGAGGTGCGGGGACCACCGCAGCACTTCACCGCGTCGAAGGTGATGTGCTGGGTCGCGGCCGACCGTGGCGCGAAGCTGGCCGACCTGCGCGGCGAACGGGAGACCGCCGCGCGCTGGCGCGCGGCGGCCGATGAGATCCACGCCGACGTGTGCGCCAACGGCACCGACGATCGCGGTGTGTTCTGCCAGCACTACCACACCACCGCGCTGGACGCCTCGGTGCTGCTGATCGGGCTGCTCGGCTTCCTCCCGCCCAGCGACCCGCGCGTGCGTGCCACCGTGCTCGCGATCGCCGACGAGCTCACCGTCGACGAGCTGGTGCTGCGCTACCGCGTGGAGGAGATCGACGACGGCTTCCACGGCGAGGAGGGCACCTTCACGATCTGCTCCTTCTGGCTCGTCTCCGCGCTCGCCGAGATCGGCGAGGTGGACCGCGCCAGGGCGCTGTGCACGAAGCTGCTCTCCCACGCCAGCCCGCTGCAGCTGTACGCCGAGGAGATCGACCCCCACAGCGGCCTGCACCTGGGCAACTTCCCCCAGGCGTTCACCCACCTGGCGCTGATCAACGCGGTCGTGCATCTGATCGAGGAGGACCAGCGGCTCAGCTCGGGCGCGGTGCTCGCGACCGGCCCGGGGCTGGAGGTCGGCCACGTCGAGGCGGCCCGCGCGGGCTAGCCGCTCGCGGGGACATTCGGCGCCTCGGCCGTTGCGTGTTTTGTTTTTTGGATTGGTTCCGCGCGGAACGAATCCTCTTTTTGAATCCCCCAACGGCGCCTCGGACAGGTGTGTTCGGGGTCGCACCACCAACATTTTCCTGGGCGCGCGCGATCCGTCGGAGTGCGTTGGTAAACCTGGCCGGTGCTGGTCGAGCTGCGCGTCGAGAACCTCCTGCTGATCGAGCGGGCCGAGCTGCGCCTCGCGCCGGGGCTGAACGTGCTCACCGGCGAGACCGGCGCCGGCAAGACGGTGCTGGCGCAGGCGCTCGATCTGCTGCTCGGCGGGCGGCCGAAGGCCTCGATTGTGCGCCCGGGAGCGCGCGAGGCCTACGTCGAGGGGCTCTTCGCGCTGGGCGGGCACGAGCTGGCGCTGCCCGATGGCTGCGCGCTCGACGACAACGACGATCCGGCGGAGGAGATCACGCTCGCGCGCCGCGTGGGCGCCGACGGGCGCACGCGCGCCCACCTGAACGGGCGCGCCGCCACCGTGGCCGACCTGCGCGAGCTCGCCGGGGAGCTGATCGCCTTCTACGGCCAGCACGAGCACCGGCGCCTGGCGCTCTCCTCCGCGCAGCTCGACATCCTCGACGCGTTCTGCGGCCCTGAGCAGGCAACCCGGCGTGGCGAGTGCGCCGCCGCGCTCGCGCAGGTGCGCCTGCTCGAGCGCGAGCACGCGCGGCTGGCCGAGGCGCTCGGAGAGCGCGATCGCGAGCTCGCGCAGCTCGAGCACGAGCTCGCCGAGATCGAGCAGTTGGCA
>WQXW01000001.1 GCA_009781575.1 Solirubrobacterales bacterium | reverse complement strand
GCAGATCAGCACGCGGTTGCGCAGCGCGGTGGCGTCGGAGAGCGACTTGAACCCGATCGCGTGCTGGGCGAGACCGGGGACCGGGGGCGTGCGCGACACCGAGCCCAGCGCCACCACCAGCTGGTCGTAGCGGAGCTCCAGCTGCTCCCCGTCGATGCGCCTCACCGACAGCGTGGCGGCGTGGGGGTCCCCGCCCAGCACCGCTCCGATCAGCGGGTCGGTGCGGTGCAGCAGCGAGCGCAGCGGCACCACCACGTGGCGGGGGTCCAGCGTGGCGCCGGCCGCGCCCGGGAGCAGCGGCGTGTAGAGCATGAAGTTGGCGTCGTTGACCAGCGTCACGCGCGCGCCGCCGGCCGGCACCACGCGCTCCAGCGTGCGCGCGGCGTAGAGCCCGCCGAACCCCCCGCCCGCGATCACCACGTGCCACGCCATCGCCAAAGGTAAGCGCACCTTGCGCAATCACGCCAACTGCATGAGCGGCTCGCAATAGGCTGTCGGGGATGGGAGAGCCGCTCGAGGAACCCGATCATGACGCCGGGGCGCTGTACGCGCGGGCGCTCGAGCCGTTCGTGAGCGAGGCCGAGCGGCTGCGACCCGCGGGTGGCGAGGTGTTCGACGCGCACACCCACCTGGGGCTCGACGAGGACGGGCGCGCGCTCGATCCGGAGGGGCTGCTGGCGATGCTCGACCAGGCCGGCGCGCGGCGCGCGTGTGTCTTTGCGCTGCACGACCCCGAGCGGCGCCCCGCCTACCGGGTGCCCAACGATCGCGTGCTGCGCTGGGCGGCGGAGAGCGGCGGACGTTTGATCCCGTTCTGCCGCCTGGACCCCGCCGATGAGCCGCTGGCGGAGGGGCTGCGCTGCCTGGAGGCGGGCGCGCGCGGCATCAAGCTCCACCCCCGCTCGCAGGAGTTCGACTTCGAAGGCCGCCAGATGGACGGCATCTTCGCGCTCGCCGAAGAAGCGCGCGTGCCGGTGCTGATCCACGCCGGCCGCGGGCTGCCGCCGCTGGCGGACGGTCTGGTCGAGCTCGCCCTGCGCCACCCCGACACGGTGCTGATCCTGGCGCACGCGGCGATCTGCGATCAGGGCATCCTCACCTCGCGCCTCGCCGATCACCCCGGGATCCTGTACGACACCTGCTGCTTCTTCCCCCTGGACGTGCTCCAGCTCTTCGCGCGCGTGCCGGCGGAGCGGATTGTGTTCGCCTCCGACCCTCCCTACGGCACCACCCCCAGCGGCCTCTACATGGCGCTGCGCGTGGTCGCGCAGGCCGGCCTCGATGAGCCCACCGCGCGCCTGGTCCTCGGCGAGACGATCGGCGGCCTGGTCGACGGCCGCGGCCTGCCCGCGACGGAGCCGCCGAGGCGCGGCCCGCGCCTGGCGCTGTCGGGCCGCCTGGCGCGGGTGTACGGCTACGGCAGCCTGGTCGGCCCGGCGCTGTTCGCCGGCGCCATGCCCCAGGCGCTCGGGATGCTCGACCTGGCACTGGCCGCCTGCCGCGACCCCGAGCCCGAAGAGGACGGCGAGGCGCTGGCCACGATCTCCACGGCCCTCACCGCGGCGGCCGGCCTGCTGGGCGGCGAGCAGCGCCACCACGATCGGCACGCGCCGTCGGTGCGCGCGGCGATCGATCTGCTGTTCCGCTCGATGGCGCTGGCGGCGACCGCGCTGCCGGAGAGCGCGATGCCCGAGCGCGACTCCCGCTCACCGGCGGACGCGGCGAACGCGACGGACGCGACGGCCGGGGTGGGCGGCGCGCAGGCCGCCTGAGAGGTTTTGCCCCCGACGCCTCGGGGGCGCCCCGCGCGGCCAGCGCGGGGGTACTTTTGATCAGCTTGATCCACTCGAGCGATTGCGGCCGGACTGATCGATTGATCGACCTCCCGCTGCCCGCGCCACAACCCCGCACGGGCGCGATGGCCCGGCCTCGAACACGCCTGTCGGAGGAGCCGTTGGGGGATTCAAAAAGAGGATTCGTTCCGCGCGGAACCAATCCGCAAAACAAAAAACGCAACGGCCGCTGCTTGCGGCGGCCAGGCCAAGGGCGCCACCTTCAGGCACCACGGTCATGGGTGAGCCGCCAGCCACAGCGCGCTCCACTCGCCCAGCCGCGGGCGCTCCAGCTCCACCAGGTCGAGGAACTCGCAGAGGCGCGCGGCAACCGGCTCGGCCTCCTCGGCCAGCAGTCCCCCGGCGATCAGGTGCGCCGGCCGAGTGGCCACCCGGGGCGCCAGCTCGAGCAGCAGCGGGCGCAGCAGGTTGGCCAGCAGCACCCCCTCGCCCTCGCCCTCGCCCTCGCCTTCGCCCTCGCCCTCGCCCTCGCCGGCGAGTGCCGGCACGCGCTCGTGGCGCAGGTCGAAGCGGCGCACCTCGATCGTGGCGCGGTTGACCGCGGCGTTGCGCGTGGTGGCCTCCACGCTGTGGGGGTCGTTGTCCAGCGCCAGCACCGGCGTGGCGCCGAGGCGCGCGGCGGCGATCGCCAGCACCCCCGAGCCGCACCCGAGGTCCACCGCCGGCCCCAGCGGGCCGCGCGCGGCCGCGCGCTGGAGCAGCTCCAGACAGAGGCGCGTGGTCGCGTGCGCGCCGGTGCCAAAGGCCTGCGCGGGGTCGATCACGATCTCCTCCACGCCCGCCCGCGGCCACTGGCCCGCGCCCCGCGCACGCGCGGGCTCCCACGGGGGCCGGATGTGGAGCGCGGGCACCGGGTGCGCGCCGCCGGGGAGCGGCTCGAGCAGGATCGGCCGGTGAAAGCGCTTCCAGCGCTCGCTCCAATCGTCGGGCACCTCGGCGCTGCGAACCTCGACCGGCGCGCCGGCGGGGGTGGCGTGCAGCGCGGGCAGCGAGGGCAGCTCGCCCGGCGCGCCGTACACGGCGTACTCGACGGCGCCGCCGTCGAGCGCCACCTCCTCCACCCCGTCCGGCGCGAGCTCGAGCAGCTCGGCCAGCACGAGCTCGGCCTGCTCGCGTGGCACGCGCAGGGCGAGGCGGATCACGCGCCCCTCACGCGGCGTGGGTGCGGAGTGCGCGACGCAGCTTGGAGAACATCGACTCCTGGGTGCGCAGGTTCTCCTCGGAGAGCGTGTCGGCCAGGCGCTGGAACAGCTCGCGCTGCTCGGCGCTCAGGTGGCGGGGCACGACCACATCGACCACCGCACGCAGGTCGCCGCGGCGGCGGCCGCGCAGCGAGGGCATCCCCTGGCCGCGCAGGGTGATCACCGCGCCGGGCTGCGCGCCGGCGGGGACCTCGACGGTGCGCTCGCCGTCAAGCGTGGGCACCGGCATGGTCGTGCCCAGCGCGGCCAGTGGAGCGGGGACGTCGAGCACCGCAATCAGGTCGTCGCCTTCCCGCACGAAGCGCTCGTCGTCGCGCACCTTGACCAGCACGTAGAGATCGCCGGGCGGCGAACCCGCTTCGCCGGCGTGCCCGCGGCCGCCGACCCGGATCCGCTGCCCGTCGGCGATCCCGGCGGGGATCTCGACGTCCACGGTGGTGCGCACCGCGCGCCGCCCCGCGCCGCGGCACTCGTGGCAGGGCTCCTTGGGCAGACGACCGGCGCCGTGGCAGGCGTCGCAGGTGACCGCGCGCACCATCTGGCCGAAGGGCGTGCGCGTGACACTCTGCAGCTGCCCGGTGCCGTCGCAGCGCCGGCAGGTCTCGATCGGCGTGCCGGGCTCGGCGGCGTTGCCGTGGCAGCGATCGCAGCGCTCGACCACGTCGATCGAGGGCCGCACGGTCACCCCGCGCGCGGCGTCGATCAGGTCGATCTCGACGCCCACCGCCACATCGCCGCCGGGCGCGCGTGCGGAGCCGCGCGCGGAGAAGGGGCTGGCGCCGCCGAAGAACGCGTCGAAGAGGTCGGAGATCGAGGAGAACGCGTCGAAGTTGGGCGCCCACCCGCCGGAGCGCAGCCCCTCGTGACCGTAGCGGTCATACGTCGCGCGGCGCTGGGGCTCGGAGAGGATCTCGTAGGCCTCGGCGGCCTCCTTGAACTTGTCCTCCGCGCGTGGGTCGTGCGCGTTGACATCGGGGTGCAACTCGCGCGCCAGACGGCGGAACGCCTTCTTGATCTCCTGCTCGGAGGCGTCGCGCTCGACCCCCAGCACGTCGTATGGATCGCGTGGTGTGGCGGTGGGCATCGGTGCGGCGCTCGCTAACGCTCGGCGTAGGTGTCTTCGACGAAGCGCGACAGCTCGCGCGCGGCCTCGCGCACGGTGGCGATCGCGCCGGGGTAGTCCATGCGCACCGGCCCGATCACCGACACCGCGCCGAGCCGGCGCGGGCCGAGCCCGTACCCGGCGCCCACCATCGCCAGCGAGCGCATCGCGGGCATCTCGTTCTCCTCGCCGATGCGCACATACACGTCGGGCGCGGCGAGCGCCTCACGCAGCACGGTCAGCAACGCGACGCGCCGCTCCAACAGGCTCATCAGCTCGTTGATCTCGGTGGCGTCGCCCAGCTGGCCGGCGGACAGCAGGTGCGAGGCGCCCTCCACATAGAGCGTCTGGAGCGCTTCGGAGGCGGGCTCCTCGCGAAAGGCCGGCGCGAGCTGTTCCACGAAAGAACGCTCGGTGGTGTCCAGCGCGGAGTCCAGCAGGCGTTGGGGGAGGATGCGCGATCCCAGGTCCACGCCGCACAGGCGCTCGTTGAGGTACTCGCCCGCCCAACCGATCAGGCCGGGGTCGACCGGCCGATCGAAGGTGACCAGCGTCTTGGACACCCCGCCGGTGGAGGTGATGATCACCACCATCACCACCTGGGGCTGGAGCGCCAGCACCTCGATGTGGCGCACGGTGGCCGCCTGCAGAGGGGGCGCGGAGACCACCGCCAGCAGGTTGGTCACCTCGGCGAGCGCCTCGGTGGTGGCGCGCATCGCCTCCTCGACCTCGCGGCGCACGAGCGACAGTTCCAGGCGAGGCGCCGGCGCCAACCGCGTCAACCGGTCGCCGGGCGCGCGCGTGGGCCGATCGCCGGGGGCCAGCAACAGATCGACCACGTACCGCTGGCCCGCGTCGGTGGGCACGCGCCCGGCGGAGGTGTGTGGATGCGCCAGCAGCCCGTGCTCCTCCAGCAGCGCGAGCTCGTTGCGCACCGTGGACGGCCCGCACCCGAGCTCGGGGTCGGCGGCGATCGCGCGCGACGCCACCGGCTGGCCGGTGGCCAGGTAGCGGTCCACCACCTCGCACAGCACGTGTTCCTGGCGCTGAGTGAGCATCCCCACGATTCTACGATCCGCCCGGCGACGGATCGCGGTGGCACCGCGGGCGCGGCCCAGCGCACCGGCGCCCGGCAACGCGCGAGCTCCCCGCGACTCGGCGCGAGCGCGGCCTCCCCTACGGCGCGAGCTCGGCCTCGGCGTTGCGGATGATCTGCTTCTCGCCCTGCTCGGCGACGGTGTCGATCACGAGCCGGCCGTCGCGCCGCTCGCGCACGGTGCCGGTGACGAGCACCTCCTGCTCGGGCACGCCCATGCCGCGGAACTGCACCGACAGGCGCTTGAGATGCTCCGGCCCGCCGGCGGCCTCGGTCTGCGCCCTGGCCACCTGGGCCATGGTCCACAGCCCGTGCAGGATCCTGCCGGGGAGCCCCACCGCGCGCGCGAACTCCTCGTCGACGTGGATCGGGTTGAAGTCGCCCGACGCGCCGGCGTAGCGGATCGTGAGGTACTTGTCCGGCGTGACCCGCACCTCGGGAATCCGCTGGCCCACCTCGAGATTGCTCATCTCCTCACACTCCTCTGACGATGTTGGTCCACACACCGCGGCACACCTGCTCGCCGCGCTGGTTGGTGGAGATCGACTCGAACACGTAAAAGCCGCGGCCGTCGCTCGCTGAGATGTCCTTGACGGTGGCCTCGGTGGTGATCTCATCGCCGGCCACCACAAGCGGCCCCCACTCGAACTCCTGGCCGCCGTGCACGAGCATCGCGAAGTTGATCCCCACCTCGGGATCGAACAGCGCGGGACCCACCGACGGCGAGCCATACACGACGGCGAACATCGGCGGCGCCACCACGTCGGCGTGGCCGGCGCGGCGCGCGGCGTCGACATCGAGATGGATGGGGTTGGTCTCACCCACCGCGCGCGCGTACTCCTTGATCTTCTCGCGCCCCACCGCATACACGGTGGGCTCGTACCTCTTCCCTATCGCTTTTGTATCGATCGGCACCGCTGGAGAGCTCCTTGGTGGTCGGCGGTCGTCAATTGTCGCTCGCCCCCGCTCGCCCCCGCGAACCTCCAAGAGGCGGGACGGCTGGGCGGGGGCAGTTTACGCACCCGCCACAGCCGAGGCCATCCGGCGTGGCGACGCTCAGAAGGCGTCGTCGCCCACGCCGGCGAACGCGCCCGCGGGGTCGAGCGCATCCGGATCGCCCTCGCCCCCCTCGCCGCTGTACCCCTCGCCGCCGTGCCCCTCGCCGCCGTGCCCGTTGGCGCCGGGCGCGCCGCCGAGGAACTCGACGTTGTCGGCCACCACGCTGACCGCCTGGTGGCGCGCTTCGTCGGCGCCCTCCCACTCCCGCCATTCCAGCCGGCCGTCCACCGCGACCTGGCGACCCTTGCGCATGTACCGCTCGACGTTCTCGCCAAGTGGCCCGAATACGCTCACATCGAAGTAGTTGGGACGCTCGTGATACTCGCCGTCGGCGTCGCGACGGCGAGAGTTGCAGGCCAGGCGCAGCGAGCACACGGCGTTGCCCGAGGACAGCTCGCGCAGCTCGGGATCCCTGGTGAGGCGCCCGACCAGCACCACGCGGTTTATGTTCGAGTACGGCATCGATGACCTCCTGGTTGTGCTGCTCCCCGGAGGCGCACGCTACGGCCTGCCTGCGACGGCTCGCTCGATCGCAACACCGGGAAGCCGCTCGAGCGTGAGCGCCACCACGCGCTCGCCCGCACCGGCGCGCTCGATCGCGCGCTCCACCGCAGCGCACACCTGCTGGGGGCACAGATACAGCACGCCCGACACCTCGCGGCAGCGTGCCCACGCGCGGCAGATGCGCTCCAGGCGGCGAGGTCCCTTGAGCGTGAGCTCGACCTCGATCGCCACCGGCAGGCCGCCGGCCTCGCGCGGCGCCCACATCACGAGATCCGGGCGGTGCAGCCGCTCGTGGCGCTGCCCGGCGGAGCCGATCACCGCGCTGGCCAGCCGGAGGCCGCGCACCGCTTCCTCGTGGCGCAGCTCGCGCTCGCCGGCGAGCCGGTGGTCGGGGTAGCAGCGCTCCAGCGCCGCGCCGACCTCGGCGCACACCACGAGATGGCGTGCGTTGGCGGCGGTGGGGCGACAGACCCCGAGCCCCTGCATGCCGCACTCGCGCAGCCCCGCGCGCGTGGCGCTGTACAGCGCGGGCTCGCCGGTGAGCGGCTTCGTGCGAGCCAGCAGCCCCAGGCGCACCGCCGCCTGCAGGCGCGCGCGAGCCGACGCCGGCGAAAGCTGCCACCGGTGCGCCAGCGCCTCGGAGGTGATCGCGCCGAGCGAGGCCGCCCAGCGCAGGAGCGCCGCCCGTTCGAGCGAGCGCGTGGTTGTGATCTCCGACATCTGTGTCTCCTTCTTTCGATGTGTGTGTTGTTTTGATCGGGTGCGGCTCGCCTGGAGGGACGAGAATTCCGCTTGCTGAAGCGCCCCGGCCCGCTCGAGCTCCGGACGGGCGCCCGCTCGAACTCCGGACGGGCGCCCGCTCGAACTCCGGACGGGCGCCCGCTCGAACTCCGGACGGGCGCCCGCTCCAGCGCCGCCGGTCCAGCTCCGGGCGTTTCGTGTTTTGTTTTTTGGATTCGTTCCGCGCGGAACGAGTTCTCTTTTTGAATCCCCCAACGGCTCCTGCGACAGCTGTGTTCGGGGCAGTGCTTGTCCCTCCAGGAGAGCCGCACCCGTTTGATCTGCGGACGGGATGTGTGGATGGGGTGCGCAGCGCATCCCGCGAGGGGTGCGACCGGCACCGGCACCGGGGCGCCCTTGCCGCGTGGCGCTCCGGCGCGTTGGCCGCCCAGCCGTGTCAACTGGGCCGGCCCTGGGGTCGGGCCTGGGTCGGCCCGCGGTGGGTCCTGGATCCGCCCGGGGTGCGACCTGGGTCGGCCCGCGGTGGCTCCTGGATCCGCCCGGTGTGCGACCTGGGTCGGGCCTGGGTCGGCCCGGGGCCGGCCGGGTGGAGCTACCGAGTCCCGCGATCGCGGGGCGAACGCAGGATTGTCGCGATCTGCGTTCCGCGCCGTGGTCCGTCGAGCACGGTCACCACCGCTTCGCCGGGGCGGAGCGACTGGATGCGCTCCGCCTCCACCACCCGCTGGCGCGCGCGCGAGCGCGTGTGGCGCCCGTCACTGTGGATCGAGGTGCGCCACACGCCGACGGTGCCGGCCAGCGAGGAGAGGAGCTCCGCCGACTCGGGCACCACCTGGCGGTGGCCGATCACCGTGGTGAGGTTGCCGAACACGGCGTCGTGCAGCGACTCGCGCCCCGGCAGGCGCAGGTCGGAGAGCTCCTGCGTGCCGAGCACGAGACTCACGCCGGCCGAGCGCGCTCGGGCGAACACCCCGGCCACCTGTTCGGCGGCGATCGCGGCGAACTCGTCGATCACCACCACGCTGGGAACCGGGCAGCGGTGCATCGTGGAGATCGCGCTCTGGAGATCCTGGACGATCGCCGCGCCCAGCATCTTGGCCAGCAGCGGCCGGCTGTCGGCCTGCAGGTCGAACAGCACCACCGCGCCCTCGGTCAGCGCGCCGAACAGGTCGAACGCCGGCGCGCCGTCCGGCCGCGGTTGGAGCCACGGCCCGACATCCGACTCAGCCATGATCGCCAGGCGATCCCGTACACCGCCGAGCTCGCCTCGCTGACGCGGGGTGAGCGAGTCGAGATACCCGTGCGTGGCGTTGGCGGCCTCCGCGGGCATCCGCCGCGCCAGTTGCTCGAGCGCCTCGGGATCCATGTGCTGCACGAGCGAGGAGAGGCCGACCTCCTCGCCGGCCATCCGCAACGCGCGCACCGCGTGGCCCAGGTACCGCTGTGCCTGGCGCAGGTAGTGAGGCTCGGTGAACCTCTCCCCCGCCAGCGCCCTGTCGGCGATTTCGGTGTCGCTGCCCCGCGCGTAGGGGTTGTACACGCTGGGGCCCGTGGGCGTCCAGTGGATGAACCGCTTGCCAACCGCCTGCGCCGCGTGGCGCAGCTCCTCGCGCAGCTCCGAGTCGCCCTTGGGGTCGACCACGATCGAGCCCCGGCCGCGCAGGATCGCCTGCACCGCGATCCTGCGCAGAGTGACCGTCTTGCCCGAACCGGCCGCACCCGGGGTCAGCGTGTGCACGCCACCCGTGGCGCCGCCGATCGGTATCACGACCGGCCGCCCGTTGTGGCGCAGCCCGATCACGATCTCCTCCTCGCCGACAATCCCCTGCGTGCCCGGCATGCCGTGCCAGCCGAGGCGAGCGGCGAGCGCACCCACGAGCGCCCGCACCCCGTCGATCGGCGTGCGCCTCGCAGCGGCGAGCTCGGCCAGGTCGGCGCCCGCGGTGATGTCTTCGCGGTGCCGCCGCCGCCCGACCGCCGCCGCGACCACCGTGGCACTGGCCGCGGAGAGGAACATCCCGCCCAGCAACGGACGGGCCAGCACGGTGAGACCAAGCCCTGCCACCGCCCAGCTCCAGTGCAGGTGCCTGTTGTGCATGAGCCTCGCGCCGAGGCGGCCCAGCGCGACGCCGAGCGCGAGATGCAGCGTGCCGCTCAGCACCGAATCGAGGATCGAATGAACCAGCGCCTGGAAGGGCGCCACAGCATGAGCCCCCGAGGGTTCGGGGGCCGTTTCGTAGGCGGACATACGCCGCTCCTTTCTGTGCCGGCCGCCCGCAGGCGAGCCGGGTGGTGAACGAGCGACGGCGGGCCGCGCGGCCCGCCGTCGTAACTGCTACGGCGGGCCGTTGGGGCCCGGGTACTGCGACGGGCCGTTGGGGCCCAGGTGCTGCGCCGGGCCCGTGTGGCCCGGGTACTGCGACGGGCCGTCGGGCCCGCGGCTACGTCGGGCCGTGGGGCCCAGTGCTACGTCGGGCCGTTGCGCCCGGCGCTACGTCGGGCCGTGGGGCCCGAAGCTGAAGGGCGGAGTGGGGGGTCTCTTCATCGCTCGCCACTCCGGCCGTTGCGTGTTTTGTTTTGAGGATTGGTTCCGCGCGGAACGAATCCTCATTTTGAATCCCCCAACGGCGCCTCGGACAGGTGTGTTCGAGGCACCGCGTCCGGACCCCACACGTGGTGGGCGCTCAGGCCAGCTCGACCTCGCGCGGGCTCACGCCGAGGCCCTGGCGCGCGATCAGGGCGAGCACATCGGTGTGCACCCACGGGGTGGGCACACGTTGGCCGCCCTCCGGCAGCAGCCCCAGACGACGCGCCAACCAGCTGGTCTCGCCGCTGAGCACCCCGCGCGCGTCGCGCTTGGCGCGCCCGCAGCGCATGGCGATCTCGCTCATGCTGACCCCTTCCCGCGCGATCAGCGCGAGCGCGCGTTCGCGCAGGCCGCGATTGAGCACGATACGGCTCGAGTGCACCCTGGCCAGCTCGGCGGCGAGAGTGGCGACGGACACGTCGGGGTCCAGGCGGTGGCGGGCCACCGCGCGCTCGGTGATCGCGCGGGCCGGCTCGTAGCTCTGCATGCGCCCGATCACATCCCGCACCCGGATCGGCTCGGGCGTGGGCGACGGACCGCACCGGCACCAGCGCAGCTGCGGAATGGACATCCCGCACGAGAGCAGCGCGAGCCGGCACACCGACCCCTCGGCGTCGATCAGCTCGGTGTGCTCACCCACATGCTCGCCAAGCGTGTCCAAGGACTCCGGCGACTCCAGCGGCGGCCGCTGGGCGTCGGAGGCAAGCAGCCTGCGACACCAGCGTCCCCGCTCGTCGGCGAGGTAGAGGCCTGCCACCAGGACGGCGTTCTCGAGCGGCTCGTCGGCTTCCAGGTGCGCCACCAGGCGCTCCTCACCGTGGGCGATCGCGTGGCGGTCGATCACAAGCACGCTGCCGCCCGCACTCGGCCGCGCGAGCAGCTGGCGCGGGCGCCCGAGACGGTCGCGGTAGCGGCCGAGCGTGGCCGAGGAGGAACGGGGGATGGTGGCCGTCATGGATCGCCTCCTGGGCGGTCGGGGGGTGATGAGCCCAGGCGGCCTGTCCGCGCGGGGATCTCGCGCGGGGCCGTTTGGGAGTTGGGGCGGCGCCGGAGCGCCGTGGCGGTCGTCGTGGCGACCGCGAGCGGAAACTGGAGGGAAAGGGAGGGGCACGGCACGGTAGCCCCGGCCTGCGAGAGCTCTCGCGGGCGGGCCCCGCGCAGGGGTGCCACGCGGGACACCGCCCCCTGCGCGGGCGCGCAGTTTGGCTCTGCGATGCGGAATCGCGGGCGCGTGGCGTGCAGCCGCCCGCCCGCTCGCCGGCCGGGCGACTGCGCCGGTGCGCGGCGCAAAAGGGGGGCACTGGCGCCGCGGGGGGTGGCGACTGCGCCGTGGCGGGGGCCACTGCGGGAGCGGATCCACGCCACGCTCACGCCTCCTGCGGGGCCGGCACAGGATCGGCGGCCGGGAGGCGATGGCCGATCGAGATCTCGCGCATGCGCACGCGCGGCGCACGCGCGCGTGGATCGCCGTGCGCGGCGGAGGCGCGCACCGCCGGCGGCAGGGGGTGCACCCCGTACGCGCACAGCATCCCCTCGTGGGCGTCGCGCTCGGCAGCAAACAGCACACGCTCGCGGCCGGGGTAGAGCCAGTCGACGGGGTATTCGCCCGCGTAGGCCTGGCACGCGGTCATCGCCCCGTCGGCCCGCTCCGCGCACCGGCGCGCGGTGGCGCGGTCGCGGCACACGAAGATCACCAGACAGTCGGTGTGCTCGCGCGAGCGCTCACCGTACCTCGCGGTGTGCGCGCGCCAGCCGGAGAGGAAGTGGTCGTAGCGCTCGAGCTTGGCCAGAGCCCGCCACTCGCCCTCGCGGGCGAGCCGATCGTCGAGCTCGACCAGCAGGTCCACCGCGCCGGAGGCCGCCCCGCCCGTGGGCGCCGGCGGCAGCTCGAGCGTCAGCGCGGGGCGCACCGTCTCAAAGCGCTCCACCTCGCCACGCGCGCCGCCGGCGAGGCTGCGCAGGAACTCGTGTGGCGTGCGCCCGCCCGGCAGCCGCAGATCGTGCGGGCCGATCGCCCGTGGGCCATCCGGCGTGGAGCGCGACGGCACCGGGATCGCCGACGCCCCCGGCCCGCGCAGTGCGGACCGCGCCTCGAGGCACACCTGCACCGCCAGCGCCCACGCGGCGGCGTGCACATCGCGCCGGGCACCCGCGAGCGCGCGATCCCGCTCGCCCCCCGAACCCGTCCCCGTCCGCGCCTGGCGGGAGCGCGCCGGTTGGGGCTCCTCCAACTCGACCCCCGCGTCGAGCCGGCCGTGCTCGGCAAGCGCGCGCGCACCCGCAGGTGCGATCGCGTAGCACATCGGCACGCCCCCGCCGTCGCGGCTGTGCAGCTGAAAACGGCTGAGCAGTGCCGCGTCGGCCAGGCGCTTCAGGCGCCGCTGGGTGGTGCTCGTGGCGCGTCCCGGGTTGAAACGGCGGTGGATCTGGCTGCTCAGCACGTGGCGCACGCTCGCCACCAGCGCGAGGATCTCGAGGTCCAGCGGCTCCAGCTCGAGCGCGCGCGGCCGCTCCGGCGGCACGAGCCGCCGCGCTGTTTGCGC
Organism: Solirubrobacterales bacterium; assembly: GCA_009781575.1. GTDB lineage: Bacteria > Actinomycetota > Thermoleophilia > Solirubrobacterales > Solirubrobacteraceae > Palsa-744. The sequence continues at coordinate 15,967 of WQXW01000001.1, read as the reverse complement.
GCCGCCCAGCAGCGCCAGCTCGCGATAGCTCTCCGCCGCCACCGCCGGCAGCACCCAGCGTCGCTCCGGCCGGGCCTCGCGCGCGTCGGCGCCGGCGCGCTGCTCGCGATCCCAGTGAGGCTGTGTCAGCTCGGTGCGGTGCGCGCCGCCGCGTGCGCGTTGGCGCTCGGCGTGGAGTGCCATGCGCGCGCGATCGGCCGCGATCGGGAGGGTCTGCGCGACGAAGGGCGGCTGGCGGCCCTGGGGCGTGGTCCAGGAGACGATCGCGTGGTGCTTGGGCAGGCGCAGGCGCGCGTCGGGGCGGCCCAGCGCGGAGAGCGACTCCATGTTGGGGCGCACCGAGTCGGCGTACTCGGCCATCAACAGGCCGGCCGCGTCGCGTGCGTCCTGGACCGAGGCGGTGGCGAAGTAGACGCGGTGCGCGAACAGCGCGTCGAGCTGCGCGCGCACCTCGCGATCGGTCCACTGCGAGTCGGCCTGCCAGCAGGCCACCGTCTCCAGGCCGGCGGAGCGCTTGAGCGCCATCGTGTCGGCGAACCCGCGGTTGAGCACCAGCGGCGCCTCGTCGACCTTCAGCGCCACCGCGATCCGCTCGCCGGCCGCCACCAGGTCCTGCTGGCGCGCGAGCGCGGCGTCGAGCATCCCGATCAGCAGCTGCATCAGCACCGAGGTGTTGCCGGCGCCCATCGCGCCGAGGGCGCCCTTCACCACGAGCACCTCGCCGCCGGCGATCACGCGCTCGAAGTCGACCGTGAGCGAGTCGTTGAGCAGCACGCGCTTGATCGAGGGCGAGTTGAGCAGCCGCGCCAGCTTGTTGACCGGCGCGTCCAGCTTGGCGGTGGTCATGGAGCGCGCGTCGGCCAGCTGCGCGGTCAGCTCGGCGGTGAAGAACTCGCTGATCTCCTTGAACTCCGGCAGCGCGCGCACGCGCGCGCCCACGCGCGTGCGGTAGGCGTAGCCCTCCTCGCCGACCGACAGCAGGCGCGCGGCGTCCCACAGCGTGGACTCACGACCGTGGGCCAGCACCGCGATGATCGCGTTGCGCAGGTAGCGGTCGGAGCTGGCGCGGATGTCGGCGTCGGTGAAGAGGTTGCGCAGCGCCGCCACCACGTAGTCGGCGATCACATCCGCCGGCGCGTCGACCGCCAGGGGGTTGAAACCGCAGGTGGGGTGGGCGAAGTCGAGCAGCGTGCAGGTGCGGCTCTCCGGCACCAGGCCCACCGCGGCGTCGGCGGCGTCGCCCTTGGGATCGAACACGATCACCGCACACCGCTCGCGGAGCAGGTCCTCCGCCACGGTGGCCACCAGGTAGCTCGACTTGCCCTGCTCCACGGTGCCGGGCACGGCGGTGTTCTGGCGGCGCAGCTCCGTGTGGATCGACACCGGGCCGAGCGCGTCGCACAGCGTTCCCGCGCCCGCGCCCGCGCCCGCGCCGGGGCGGGGGCGCATGATCGCCGGCGAGGCCGGCGCGAGCGGGAGCGCGTTGCGCTGAAACGGGACCGTGGCGTACTCGACCGACGGCAGATGCCAGATGGCGGCCAGCTCGGTCGACGCGAACACCCCGCGCCGGAGCGACGGCAGCGGGTTGCCCTCGCCGCGGCGCACTCGGCGCGCGTAGAGACCCAGCAGCCCGTGGCGCACCACCGTGCCGCGCTCGACCAGGTGGTTCTCGGCACTCGCCGCGCGCAGTTGCGCGGCGATCCGCTCGCACGTGGGGCGGTCGGGGCCGACCACGCGCAGGTCGACGAAGAACAGCGGGCGGTGTTGCACGTCCAACCCGCCCCGCAGCTCGCTGTCGTCCACCATCGAGCGGTCGCGCATCAGCAGGTGCTCGCGCCGCTCGCGCGAGAGGTGGCCCTCGTGGTGCTTGTAGAGGCCCTTGGCGTACCGCTCGAAGAGCGCCGGCGCCGGGGTCATCGCCAGTTGCACGAACGAGGCGCGCCGCTCCGCGCCCATCGCAGTGAGCAGCGCGTTGATCGCCGGTTCGCGCTCGTGCTCGAAGCGATCCAGCACCTTCACGCGCTTGATGAACGACATCTGCTTCTCGAGGCGCAACACCACCGGCGCTCGCCCGCGCGGGCGCGTGGGCGGGGGCGTCGACGAGCTGGCAGCCGCAGCACTCAGGCGGCAGTTGGGGTAGGCCCCACGCAGCGCCGCCTCCACTGTGGCCTCGCACCCAGGGGGACAGGTGAGCGCCAGCCACGCCTCGCGGTCGTGGTGGATCTCCAGCGAGAGACTCGGCTGTCCCTCGAGCAGCCGCCGCCACCAGCGCCGCAGAAGGCGCTTGTGGAGCGCCTCGAACATCGCCACGATCGCCTCCGCGCTGGCCCTGTCGGTGCGGTAGGGGTCCACGCGCAGTCGCACGTACCGCCGCCGCGCGCGCGAGCGCCACCGCGCGCAGAGCAGCGCCAGGAGCGCCCCGGACATCAACGCGGTGCTCGCCACGAGTCGCCAGAGCCACCAGTCGAGCGTCACCTCGCTTCACTTCTCCGACCGCGTGGCACGCGCCGGACGCGCGCGTGCAACGATGGCCACATGCGGCACGACCACAAACAGCCCGCGCGCCGCGCCAGACGTCGCCATGTCACCTCAATCGGCGCGCTCGCGGCAGTGGGCGCGGTCGTGGTGGTTGTGGTGGTGACAACCAGTCCGGGCAGCGGCGCGCGCGCGCCCCGACACACGACGCGTGCCCCCCCCGCGCCGGTCGCGCCGGTCGCGCGGGTCGCGCGGGTCGCGCCGGTGGTGCCGGTGGCGCCGGTGGTGCCGGGGGCGGGCGCTCGCCCGCACGGATCGGCGCCGGGCCGTCTCGTGTCGCGGCCCCCCGGGGCGCGCCGGCGCGCGCGCTCACCGGGGTCGCTTCCCCAGACCCACCAATTGCCCGACTCGGGCGCGGCGCCGTTTCGCGCGCAGATGGGCGCGCTGTGGCGGGCGATCACCACCGACAACTGGCGCGCGGCGGTGCCGGCGTTCTTCCCGAAGGGCGCCTACCTGCAGCTGAAGGCGATCGCGGGCGCGGGCGAAGACTTCGACAACCGCCTGCTGGGTGACTATCGGCTGGACATCCGAGCGGCACACGCACTGCTGGGCGCGGGCGCCTTTCAGGCACGGCTGGTGGCGGTGCGAGTGCCGTCCAACTACGGCCACTGGGTGGAACCGGGTGTGTGTTACAACCGCCTCGGCTACTACGAGGTGCCCAACTCGCGTGTGGTGTACAGCGAGCGTGGAGGGATCCACTCGTTTGGCATCGCCTCGATGATCTCCTGGAGGGGCGTGTGGTACGTGGTCCACCTCGGCACCGTGCTCCGGCCGGTCGAACGCGGCTATGTGGACGCGCCGGCAACCGGGCCGGGCGCCTCGGAATACTCGGGGACCTGCTGAGCGCACCGAGCGCGGTCAGCCGGCGGGCGCCGGAGCGGGAGCGGGCACGCGGCAAACGCCCGCGGAGCACGAGCCGCGGAGAGCGCCCCGTCTGTTTCGTATTTTGTTTTGAGGATTGGTTCCGCGCGGAACGAGTTCTCAAAACAAATCCCCCAACGGCGCCTCCGACAGGCGTGTTCGAGGCCACGCTGGATTCCCGCAAAATGCGCCGGTGCGGGGCTCCGGCGGTGCCGCTCGCGAGCTCCGTCCGTGTCGTTTTTTGTTTTCGGGATTGGTTCCGCGCGGAACGAATCCTCTTTTCGAATCCCCCAACGGCGCCTCGGACCCCCCGCGCGCCCACCCCCAGGTATGTGAGCGGATCTCGATCAGGAATCGAGAAGCGCCGGCGGGCAACCGAAACTACAGTGACGGTCGAGTGATTCCACGACCTCAGGAGCGACGACGACCCATGAGCGACTCATCCACCCAGGGAATCAAGACCGTATTGCACCCGGTTTCCGACCTCGAGGCCGCCAAGGCGACGTACACGGCCCTGCTCGGTGTGCCGCCCTCCGCGGACGGGTCCTATTACGTGGGCTTCGACGCCGAGGGCCAGCACATCGGGCTGGTGCCGGGCGGTGGGCCGCAGGGCATGACCTCACCGGTGACCTTCTGGCACGTGACCGACATCGAGGCGAAGCTGGCGGAGGTGACCGCGGCGGGCGCCGCCGTGAAGGAACCGGCGCACGATGTGGGTCACGGGCGCCTGGTGGCCACCGTCACCGATCCCGACGGCAACGTGCTCGGGCTGTTGCAGGACCCGCAGTGATCGGCGAGCATCTCGCGCGGCGCCGACCTCACTCGATGTCGGCGATCTCAACCGAGAAGCGCGCGCGGCAGCTCTGGCCGGGAGCGAGCACGCGCAGTCCGGCGCCGGAGCGAAGCGCGTTGGTGGGGGCGGTCATCGGCTCGAAGCAGATGAACTGACCGTTGCGGGGCGCGAAGACCTGCGCATACGGGTAGCCCTCGAGGAAGGTGAGCTCGATCCGGCGAGCGCCCGCGGCGGCCGCGAACCGCGCGGGCTGCGGAACGCCGGCGAAGCCGTCGTCGAACTCGCGCTCGCCGAGCTCGAAGCGCTCCGCCGGGAACGGCTCGCTGCTGCCGACCGGGATCTGGTCGCGATCGACCTGGAGGCGGCGCATCGCGGGCAGCTCGATCACCCAGCGCTCGCGCGAGACGCCCGGCAGCGCGAGGTAGGGGTGAAAGCCGAAGCTCACCGGAACCTCCTCGGAGCCGCGCGCGTGCACGGTCAGCTGAATGCTCAGGCGGCCGTCGGCGAGCTGCGCGTCGTACTCGAGCTCGTGTGAGAACGGAAAGAGCTCGAAGAGCTCCTGCCGCGAGCGGGCCCATGTGAGACGCGCGGAGAGCGCCTGCCGGGCGGAACCCGGCGCGGCGATCACCTCCCAGCCGAGCGCTCCCGGGATCACCCCGTGGATCGGCAGATCGTGGGCGTCGAGCGCGATGCGGCGCTCGTCGTGTGGCAGCGGCACGGTGCGCCCGCCCACGCGGTAGGCGAAGTCGGCGAGACGGTTGGCCCATGGATAGAGGAGCGGGATGCCCATCGTCTTGCCCCGCTCTGCGTAGGCATCCACCCCGCTTCCCTGTGCCAACAGCTCCTCGCCGCGGTGACGAAGCGAGCAGCACACCATCCCGGCGTGAGGGACGAACGTGGTTTCCAGCGCGCGCCGCTCGTCGCACAGCAGCACCCGGGACTCGGTCAACACACGCCCCGCATGAAGACCACGGGATCCGGATGCTCGCCGGCATCAGGACGCTCGTCGGCATCCGTGCGCGTGGCGGCGTCCGCGCGCGCGCGGGCGGCGTGCGCATGCGCGCCGGTGCGGCTGAACGCGCATGCCACGCTCACGTCAACTCCTCCCGCGCCAGCTGGCGCTCGTACGGCCCGCGGCCGGTGAGGCAGACGGCGCCGCAGCGCGCGCCCAGCTCGAGCGCCGCGGGCACGCTCAGCCCCGCGCCGAGCCCATAGGTGAAGCCGGCGGCAAAGCTGTCGCCGCAGCCGTAGGCATCGACAGCCGGGCCGGGGGGCGGGATCGCCCGCCAGCTGCCGCCGTCGCCGTGGCGCGTGCGATACGAGCCGCCGCGCGCGCCCTCGGTGAGCACCACCAGCGCGGCCTCATCGCCCGCGTCGTGGGCGTGGTGGGCGTCGCGCGCGTCCCCGCGCTCGGTGGAGTCCTCCCCACTGAGCACCAGCGCGTCGAGCGGGACACCACGACCCAGCGCATGCACGGCGCGCGGATTGGCCACGAGCGTGCGCGCGGCGCGCGCGGCGCGCAGAGCCCCGACGTCGCCAGCGGTGAAGTACACGGCGTCGATCCCGGCGAGCTCGTGCCACGGCAGCTCGGGGTCGTCGCCGCTCGGCTCCAGCCGATCGCCGAAGGTGACGATCGTGCGCTCGCCGGCGTCGTCCACCAGGGTCACCGCGGTGCGGGTCGGTGGCGCGCGGCGGGCGGCCCACACGCGCACGCCGAGCTCGCCCAGGCGCGAGACCGCGCGCCGGCCGTGCTCATCGCCGCCGAGCGCGGTCACGAGCACACACTCGCCGGCGAGCCGCGCGAGCTGCACGGCGGCCACCGCCCCGCCGCCGGCCGGCTCCTCCAAGAACGCGCGCGCGTGCACGATCTCCCCGGCGCGCGGGACCTTTGAGACCCGGCCGAACTGCACCCACTCGACGTGGCCCACCACCGCGACCGTGGGCCAGTCCCGCCGCGCGGGCCGCGGTCTCGCACCGGCTTCGCCGGCGACCGCGGTCACGCCACCGTCGTGAGTGCGGGACATCCTCGGCGCGTGGCGACCATCTGTACGCGGGCGATGGTACCCGACGACGACGCCGCGGGCGGCTCAGCGAGCGCCGCGACCTGCTGCCACGACGTCGACCTCCTGCCGTTGTTGAGCGATCTGGATGGTGCCGGTCGGGCTCCGGCCGTTCCGTCTTCTTGTTTTGGGATTGGTTCCGCGCGGAACCAATCCTCTTTTTGAATCCCCCAACGGCGCCTCAGACAGGCGTGTTCGAGGCAGCGCGCGGGGAAGAACGCTCGAACGCATCACCCGCCCTGCGCCTCATCGCGCACCCGAGCGGTGCCCGGCCGCTGCCAGCGCCGCACGTCGTACAGCGCCGCCCCGGCGAAGGCGAGCAGCGCGACCACCGCGGGCAGATAGTAGTAGGGAGCGGCGGGCCCTGGCGGCGACGCGGGTGTGTAGGCGGCCATGTTGTGCACGAGGTCCGTGGCGGCCTCCTCCTCGCGTTCGCGCTCGGGGGCGACCGCGTTCTGGTAGACCTGCACGGAGGAGGTCCCGCTCGGCGGGGTCGGCTGGACGGGACTGAGCGGCGGGGGGACGATCAGCGGTCGCAGCAGCGCGAGGCCGGCGGCGGCGGGCAGGAAGGGAAAGACCGGCGCCGGGGCGGTGTGGTGCGGAGCGGGGTGCACCGCCGGGTGGGGCACCGGTGGCGGCGGTGGCAGCGGCGGGCGCAGCGGCGGGGGCGCCGGCGTGGAGAGCAGCTGCGGCGTGGGACCGGGCGAGGCGGGGCTCGCCGGCGCCAGCGCGGGGATCGCGAGCGAGGGTGAGGCCGGCTGGATGCGCGGTGCGGGGTGCTTCAGCGGCACGGTGCCGCAGGGGTACTCAACAGATCCGCCCTGGACGGTCACCGGCATCGAGTAGGACAGTCCACCCGTGGTGATCGTGATCGTGGTGGTGCCTTCGTTGTAAGGGCAGAACAGGGCAGAGCGTTCAGGGGAGACCACTTCGCCCTGTTCGTTGATCGGTTCGCCCTTGTGGTTCTGCGCGAAGTGGTCGCCGGCCAGCAGTTCACCCTGGCTGTTGCGCGGTTCGTCGGGGATGGGCTTGTGCTGTGCGTTGAGCTGTACCTTCTTGCCTTCAGCCGAGGACGCTTCGTGCTCCACGAACCCGCCGATGTCGGGGTTGGAGGAGGTGAAGGTGTATTCGAGCGGGACTTCATAACCACAGTTGGGACCCTGGCAGTTGGTGGGAATCGGGTCATAGGAGTTGGGGTCGATCAGCCGGCCTTCGGTGTTGTTGCCCGCACCGACTTCGATGCCGGCGAGGGGGCGGCGGGCGAGCCCTTCGAACAGCGCGACGTGGCTGCGGCGCAGCAGCACGCCATTGGTCGCGTTCAGCGAGAGCTGGCCGACGTCGGGGATCGCGGCGGCGGTCACCGGCCATGTGCCCCGCGCTTCGCGTGTGGCGGTGTCGACGTCGAGCGCGAGGAACGCGCTGGACTGCAGCGAGTCGGCGGTGTTGCCGGTGTAGGCGTCCTCGGGGCCGATCGTGCCGGTGCCGTAGGCGGGGATGCTTTCGCGCCCGCTGGCGACCTGCGTGTGCACGTTGACCGCGGGGTAGTCGAACACGTACGCGGAGGCACGTCCCTGTACCAGTATTTGCGATACGGCTGCGGCTTCGGCGGCGGTCGTCTGGCCCGCCACAGCGTCGATCTGATCGGGCAGGTTGAAGTCCAGCGCGTCGCGGCCGAACACGATCGCCGGTTCGGACTGCGCGGCGGCCAGCGCCAGCTGTTCTGTGAGCCATTCCCGCTGCGCCGCGCCGAGTTCGCCCTTGACGTAGTCGAGCACGATCAGCCGTACGGGACCGCCGGAGGATCCGGTGGAGGTGAGCTCGTAGGCGTCGGTGCCCGACTGGCAGGGGTGCGCGGCCTGAGTGCAGGGCACGGGGGCGGGCCCGCCGCCGAGCGCGAGCGCGCGGCCGAACGTGACGGGTTCGACGTACACGGGCAGCGAACCGGCGGCGCCCAGCAGTTCTTCGAAGCGCTCGGACTCGCGTGTGACTTCTTCACTGACTTCTCCGCTCGAGCGCGATCCGAGATATACGAACGCGCGGTCGCCGCCGATGTGGGAGGCGGTCTGCAGCACGTGGGTGAGCCATACGTCGTCGCCGATTCCCTCGTTGGCGAGGTCGGCGCACGGCTGTGCGCAGCTGGCATCGCCGCCGACCACGATGCTCGCCTCTCCGGGGGGCGCGGCCAGCGCGCTGGGGGTGGCCTGGCCCTGCGAGCTGGCGGCGGGGAATCGCTGTGCGCCGGCGGTTTCGCCTTTTTGTTCTGAGCCCTCGCCGCCCATGTCGTAGGTCTGTCCGCCGACCGCAAGCCCTTGCCCGCCGGATTGGTCGACCAGCAGCGCGAACACGGGATCGGGGCGCTCGGGCAGGTCGCGCTGTTCGGCGGTGGCGGGCAGCGCCATGTGCTCGATGTCGCGCCACCCATCCGCGGTCTGCTCGACGACGTATCCCGAGTTGGGCAGCGGGTCGGGCGGGATGAACGGCGGGGGCTGTCCGGGACCGCCGGTGACGGGCACATCCCCGCCGAACGGCGCGCGCTGCAACACTCCGCCGAGATTGGGATCCAGATGGACATCCAGATCGATCGAGGCGATCGCGCGCACCGGGCCGCTGCCGCCTTCGCGGTAGGCCGCCAGCGCCGAGATGTTGTGCGCCTCGGGCAGCGGCACCGGCGAGAGCGCCCACGATCCACCCTCGCTTTGGCGCTCGATCACCACGTCCGGCCCGGCCGCCACCGCGCCGCCGTCGGGCAGGCCCGCAACCTTCGAGAGCACCGTGTCCCTGGGATCCGGCAGCCCGGCCAGCACACTCGCAGCGGAGGCGTTGGTGTGCCAGCACGCGCGTTCATCCGCGGGGATCGCGCTGTGCAGTTCGCGTTCGATCTGTTCGTCTTCGCCCGCGCACGGCGGCGCTTCGCCGTAGACGAGCAGCCCGCCGGCCTCGAACGCGCCGCCGCCTTCGCCGCGCACCACGCGATAGGTTGCGAGCGCTTCGCCGCCCGCGAACGCGAGCGAGGTGAAGTTCAAGCGCCACTCTTCGGTGCCCAGTTCGCCTTCCAGCCGCTTGGCTTCATGCTTGACCGCCTGCTGGGTGATCTCTTCCCAGGACTTGCCGTAGCGCAGCAGCGCGCCCTCCTTGCCGACCGCAAACCCGAGGCTCGGCTCGCTCGGGGCGAACGCGATCGCGGTCAAATTCCCGATGAAGTTGTACGGCTTGGCGGGATCGGGCTCCCACAGGCCGGTGTCCGCGCGCCGCACCCACATCGCGCCGTTGTCGCCGACGGCGAACGCACGCTCCGGTTCGGGCCACGCCACCCCGCGCAGCACGGGGGTCTGCGCTTCACCGGCCGCGTTGTACAGCCCTTCGGGACGCCAGCCCTCGCCCGGCACGAACCGTCCCACCTGACCGTCGAGCCCGACGGCCAGCGCTTCGCTGCTGGGATCGCCGGGGGCGCTGCCCGGAGCCTGCGCGAGCGCCAGCAGGGGGTGGCGGAACGGCACCGCTTCGGGCTTCAGTTGATCGTCCGGGCACCGCTTCGGGTTGGTCGCCCGCGCGCCGCGCGGTCAGCGCGATCACCTGGGACTGGCCCTCGGCGTCGGGGCCGGCTTCGAAGCTCAGCAGCCCGTCCGCCAGCACCCCTTCCACCGCGCCGGAGGAGGAGCGGTACAGCGCCGCGCCCCCGCCCGCGACCCCACGGCCGCCGGGTCCCACGACGTAGGAGAAGCTGCCGTGCGCCAGCTCGAGCATCACGCGTTCGGGCAGGCCGGTGATCACCCGTGTGCCCGGGTCGCTCGCCGAGGAGCCCGGCCACGCGAAGCTGCGATACGAGCTCGGCAACGGCGCGCCCAGCGACCGCGAGGAGGGGCACAGCACGCCCGCCGGGTAGCACCACGTGCCCGCGACCCGCGCTTCACCACCGCTCCCACCTGCGCCCCCGCCGCCACCGCCGCCGCCGGTGGGCGTCAGCACCAGCTCGCTGACGTCCACAGGTGAGAGCTCACCGCTCACCTGCGCCTGGAAATCGACCCACACGCCCTGCGTGGTGGCGGTCAACATCTGCCCGCCCTTCGCCACGGGCAGCAGGCGCGCGACGCTGACGCCGCTCGGCGGCGCGGCGTGCCCGAGCAGCCAGTCGGAAACCGACTGCGGCTTCCACACCCATTTTTCGCCTTCGCCGCCGCGCGCGCGGCGGTACAGCACGAGGTGTTCGGGTTCGCGCTGGCCGTACCCGGTCAGCAACCAGCAGTCTTCCCCCGAGCTCGATTCGGGCGCCGACTGGGTGCCCGCGCACGCCAGCGCCAGCGCGGTGAAGTGATCCAGCGCTTCGCCCGACGCTTCCAGCGGCTCGCGCGACCACGCGCTCGCGCCCTGCGCTTCGCCGCCGTCGTAGAACAGCACGCCGGGCTTGCTCTGCGGTTGGCCGGTGACCGCATTCTGCGCGCCGCCGTCGTGATAGGGCGCGATCAGCACGCCCGTATGGCCGCCGGCGGCTTCGATCGCCGCGTACGGCACCGTGAACGCGACCGACAGGTCGGACGGCAGCAGTGACTCGCCCGGTTCGAGCACGCTCCCGCCGGTGCCCGACCCCGAGCCTGTGCCGGAGCCGGAGCCGGAGCCGGAGCCGGAGCTCGAGCCGGAGCCGGAGCCGGAGCTCGAGCCGGAGCCGGAGCCGGAGCTCGAGCCGGCGCCGGACCCGCTCTCGCCGGCGCTTTCTTCGGGCGCCTGCGGTGGAGCGGGGGCCAGGCGTGCCTGCCCATCGGGGTCGCGCACGACGATGCCCCGCCCGGTGAGCAGCGCGACGCCGCCGTCGCCGGTGGCCTGTGCGGCGAGCGCGCCGCCGCTGATCGCCAGCGGCTTGCCTTCAGGTCCGGGGGGCAGGGCCATGGGCTGCCATTCACCGGAGCCCGGGGTCTGACGCAGGAGCACCGGCTGGTCGCTGTGGCGCGCGCCTTCGATCGTGGTCGGCGTGGACCCCAGCTTCCCGTAGGCCCACATCTCCGTCTTCCCCGGGTCTCCGCCGAGTGAGGTTCCGAACGCGACGGTTTCCGTGGCGGGCAGTCCGAGCTCCGGTTCGAAGGCGTCGCCCGCGGTCGGCAGCCCGGTCGTGTTGGCGCCGGCGGCCGTGGGCACGCTCGCGGGACCGCGGCCGGCCAACAGCATCGCCAGCGCGCCGAGCGCGAGCGCCGCGGCCACCGGCAGTGCGCGTCTGATCATCGCTTCACCTCTCGCGGCTTGCCGCGCCTGTGCTTGGCGGTCGAGCTGGCGGGCGCGAGCACGCGGGCGCCGGCGCGCTGGGCGCGGTGGAATGTGACTGGGATTTCCCGCGTGAGCGCGGCGTGCCCCGGCGCGGTGAACACGACGCGCACGATCGCGTACACGCCGTGCTTGGCGTTCACCAGCGCTCGGTAGGCCGCGGCGGCGGTCAGCCGCAGCTGTACCGGCGCCGCCGCATCGGCGGCGATCTGGCCCTGGGCGAGCGTGCGCGTCAGCACCTCCGCGCCGCCGCCGTGTGCCGCCCTCGGCCTCGACTCAGCGCCGGCCCCGACGGCCTTTCCGGCACGGCCGCCCGGGCCGCCCCTGCCGCGCCTGTGCGCGCGGCGCTTGGTGCGCTTGCGCGGCGCCGGCGCCGGCAGTTGCGCGATCGCCGACGCGGCGAGGCGGCCGGCGCCGGGGACCTGGGCGTAGACGATCACGCCACCGTCGGGCTGGGCGGTGGCGGTCGCGTCCAGCAACCATTCCGGCGCCGCCTGCGGTTCGAGCGGGAGCTGGCTGACCTGTTGGGGAGCGGGGGCTTCTTCGCTTGGCAATTCGTGGGTCTCGTACACCTGCGAGGCCTGGACAGCGTCGCCGTAGAAGAGGTTGGTCGCGCTGGAGGCGAACACCAGGGCGCCGCCTTCGCCGGCCAGCGACAGCGCTCCCGCGCCGCCGGACGGTTCGGCGCCGGTGTAGGTGACGGTCGCGCGCTGCAGCGTGCCCAGGCTGAGGTTGGCGAGGTATGTCTGGGACTCTCTACCGCCGGCCGTGGGGCTGATCAGCGACATGCCCTGCGGCAGCACCATCGTGTCGCGTTCGGAGTCGAACGCCACGCGTGTGCCGTCCGGAGATATCGCGATGTCCTTGATGAACCCGTACGCGCCGCTGCCTTTGACGTCGTAGTCGGGCGTGGCGGTCAGCTGCAGCACCTGCGGCTTGGCGGCGGGGTCGTCGTCGACGCGCACGACGTAGGCGTCGCTCTGGGGCAGTTCGCCCGCCAACCGGATGCTGGTCACCGCTTCGGGCAGCGGCGCGTTGGCCACGAACGCCACCGTTTCCCCCGTTTCGCTGAGCGCGGGCGCGATGAACACCGGCGCGGACCCCACGTCCACGAAGGAGCCGCCGCGCACGATTTCGATCGATTCGTCGCGGGAGAAGAACATGTCGAGACCCGCTTCGGAGAGCAGGCGGCGAGTCAGCGCGCCCGGGCCGTCGGCCACGCGCCGCCACAGCGGCTCGGCCTCGAAGCCCGCGGGATCTTCGCCTTGGTTGTGCGCGGTGCGTTCTTCGATTTCCGCGGCGGAGCCGGGGACCTGCGCGGGGACGTCCGTTCCCAGCCACGCCACGGTGCTGGCGTCGCCGGAGATCGCCGCGGTTGAGCCGGTCGGCTCATCGCCCAGCCCACCGCTCGCGCCGATGCCGAACGTCAGTTTCTCGCTCTGCTGCGAGGGAAACGCGCCGCCGCCGGGCGTGGGCTGCCCCTGCGGGGTGACGCTCACGAGCGTGGTGGCGCCGGTTTCGATGTCGTGCACCACAACCTGGCTGGCCGGCGTTTCGGGCGCACATTCGCGCAGCGGCTTGGCTTCTGGACACCCGGCGCCGCGCGCGAGGTTCGAGCTGTTGAGCACGGTGAACACCACGATCTGCCCGTCATCGCTCAGCGCCACGCCCGGCGCGGCCTGCGCGCCGGCGAGGCGCGCGCCGGCGCAGCCGGCGAACGTGATCCCCTCCCCGCCGCTCAACGCCGAGGCGAGTACGAAGGCGCCGGCCTGGCCGGGCTGCTTGGCCATATCGCGCACGTACACCTCCGGGCAGCCCGCATCGGCGGGGGGCTCGCCTTCGGGTTCGCCGTCCCGGCCCGTGTGTTCGGGCTCGAGGTCCGCGGTGGTCGTGAACGCCACGTAGCGGCCGCTCGCGCTGATCGAGGGCGCGGTCGCGCCCGGGGCGCTCAGCGCCGGCGTCGGCGCGCTCAGCGCCGGGGAGCCCTGCGCATACGCCGTTGCAACCGGTTCGATCGCGCCGGTGCTCAGATCGCGCCGCCAAACCCCCGCGACGCCCACGAGCGAGCCCTGGAACGCGGCGTATTCGCCGTCGCGCGATACGGCGGGAGTCTGCGCGTCTTCAAACTCCTGCGGGTGTTCGAACTGCGTGCTGGAGGTGCCGGACAGCAGGGTCGCACCGCCGAACGCGGCGCCGGCCACACCCGGGCAGGACAGGGCGAGGCACCCGCAACCCGCCACCGCCGCCGCAATACGCGCCCGCGCAGTCCACGCTCGCCCGATGCACGCCGGCGCCACCCGCGCAGGCTCGCTCGCAGCCGTCCTCGGCGCGCTCATCGTGCCCTCACCCGCACGTGGACCGTCGCGCCGTTGCCGTTCTTGTCGCGCACGTAGGCGGTGATCGTGTAGGCGCCGGCGCGCCGGTAACGGTGCTCGACCCGCGCACGCCCGCGGGCGTGCGCGCCGTCGCCGAAGGCGATTCGCGTGGCAGACCTGGCGACGGCCACGATCGGATCGCGGACCGTTACACGCACGCCGCGGCCGTGCTCGATCGACGCGACGCGCACCGCGGGCACCCCGATGTCGACCTCGAGCTTGGTCTGCGCGCTCATCGTGCCCTGCCCGAGGCTGTCGGCGGCCAGCACCTGCACCTCGTGCGGGCCGTCGCCCAGCTCGCTGGCGGGCAGGCGCGCGGTGGTCCCCGTCTGGCCGCTCAGCAGCCGATGCCCGTCGACGAACACGGAGTAGGTGACGCCCGCGACGGCGTCGCTGGCGGTTTCCCATTCGATCGGTATCTGGCGGCTTCGCACCCAGCCTGTGGGGACGGTGACCCCAAACCGCGTGGGCGGGGCCTGCACGAAACCGCCGAGCACCTCCGCGCGGCCGGCGGGCCCCTGCAGCCATCCGATCAGCGCGTCGCCCTCGCCGGAGCCACCCAGGCACAATCCCGTGATCGGACCCGGCACGTTGCCCGCGAGCGCGGCCGTCTGATACGCCCCGCCGGCGTAGTCCTCGCGGGCCCGCACGACCGGGGAGCTCCCGGCGGTCGCCCGCCACGTGGTCGTGCCGCCGCCGGCCGGATTGAGCGTCTCCAGCACCGGCCCGGAACTGGAGCCGAGCACCGCGGGCGTGCCGGCGCCCGATTCGCCACCGGACAGGAGCGTGACCGCGCCCGCCTGATCCCAGCCGAGACGGTAGGCGCCGTGTTCGCCGAGCGCGCCGCTCACACCGCCGATACCGCTCGCGGCAGCGCCCGGCAACGCGGCGGGACCGCTGAATTCGCCGCCGCCGGTGTCGAAGCGGCTCGCCAACGTGTTCACGAACAGCTGCGAGACCGGCACAGCGGAACGGGCCCGTCCATCGATGCGATAGGCGACCTTGGCTTCGCCGTAGTGACCGACGATCACTTCGGGCGCTTCGGCATTGCCGCTCACCGGGCGGCCGCCGAGCGTTTCGGGACTGGCGGGCAGCACCGTGCCCTGCACGGAGCCGAACAGCCGCCTGCTCCACACCCGCATCGGTTCGCCCGCGTTGGCCGGCTCAGACCACGCCACCACGCCCCGGCCTTCCACGTCGATCCCGATCGCGGGCGCGTTTTCGGGGGTCGGCCGAGGCATCGCGACCTGCGGCGCGCGGTTCACCGCGCCGAGCTGGCTCCACAGCAGGTATTCGTAGCGCGCGACGCGCACCTCGACGACCGCGTCGCCCTGACGACACTCGTCGTTGTGAGGATTGGCGCCGCTGGAGTCCGCGCCGCCGAGGTTGCATTCATCGACCATCACGCGATACACGGCGTACGCTTGGCCGCTGGGGCTCATCGCCAGCTTGGGTTCCACGCGGCCGGCGTTGCCGGAGAAGGGCTCGCCCACGTTGGCATCGACGGTGATCGCCTGGCCGAACGTTTCCGAGCCGGGATCGTGCGTGGCGCTCTGCAGCTCATACAACGTCACCCCGGCGGAGCTCACATTGCGCGGCTGCACCCACACCACCAGCAACCGCCCGCCTTCGCCCGCGGCGATCGCGGGCTGGCTGGCGCCGAACCTGTCTTCGCTGTCGACCTCCTCGGGCGCGCCCCACACACCGTTGGCGAACGGCACCGCGAACACGTGCACGACCCCATCGGCGCGCGCGCGGTACACGATCCCGCCGGTCCCGTCGGGCGCCATCGCGGCACCGTCGACTTCGATGATTTCGTTGGACGGGCCGGCGACGACCTGCGCGGGATGGATCGCGCCCAGCGAGCTCGTGGGCGCCGGCACCCAGGACAGCAGCACGCACACCGGCAGAACGAGCCACGAACGCCGGAGCAACGGAACATGCAAGTGTGTACCCATGGCCACCGCTCAGCCACCGATCGTGTCGGCGCCGAAGCTTTCACTGGCTTCGGGAGCGCTCCCGCCGCCGACGCCACCGCCCCCGGCGCCGCCGACCGGGTGCGCTTCGAACTGAAGCTTGGTCGGCCACGCCGT